>JBIKWS010000520.1:0-3795 GCA_044356195.1 Cyanophyceae cyanobacterium | reverse complement strand
GTGGTCGACGCCCTCTTGCGCGGGGTCCTCAAACGGAAGGGCAGCGAGGCCTGCCTCTTCGCCGCACTGCTGCTCTACATCCATGGCAAGACGTCCTGTCGCCTCGCCATGGAGGAGCGCCCGTTCTGGATCCGCATCAACACCGAGGACGCCACCGAACGAAAAGCCCTCTTCGCCGAGCTCTGCCAACGGATCGGTGTCTCGCCGAAGGATTGACGACGACCTCCTCACGTAGCCAACGAGGTCACGAGGCTGGGGAAGCAGAGTTCCCAGTGGCCGGTTCCGTCACGTCCTGATTTGAGGTTGGCTCCGCAGGTCTCTGGCACCAGCAGTAAACGGTTGTCCCTTTGGAAACGCATCGCCCGGACATGCATCCCGCGCTCGCCCGCGCCGCAACGCGGCGCACGGTGATAGCCCAGGGTGGAGCGGAGCGGAACCCTGGGTCACCCCACCCCATGACACCTCGCCCCAACGGGGCGAACGGTGACCACACGAACCCTATTCCGTGCGCCCTTTCAGGGCACAGACGACGTTGTGCGGGTTGTCCCCGGGGTTCCACCCCGTATTGGCTTCACCTGTTGCCCCTTTGGGGCACGAGCACGGTCCGTCGAAGGCGCTCAAGCAGAACTGGAGACTGGGTCGAAACTCTCCATCAGGCCGCCGACGCCCGCAGCATCCACGCGTTTTTCTCGTGGGAGGCCATGAGCCCGACAAGGAAGTCGTTCGTCCCCGCGTCATCAAACTTCTCATCGGCCGCGCGCGCTCCGGCACGCAGCGTCCGGATCAGGGCTTCGTGATCCGCGAGCAAGACGCCCACCATCTCGGCGGCTCCCAGCTTCACAACTTCTGTGTCCGCCAACCGGGCGCCACCCAGCAAGCCACCCACCGTGGACACGGGGAATCCGCCCAGCGAACGGATCCGCTCGGCCACCTCGTCCATCTCGCCTTCAATGGCGTCGTACTGTTCTCCGAACATCGCGTGCAACGCCTGGAAGTGGAGGCCCGATATCCCCCAGTGTGCTGCGCGCGTCTTCGCTCCCAGCACCAGCAGGTCCGAGAGCACTCCCTGCAACACGTCGATGGCCCCATCGCGGGACGCCTTCTTCAGTCCGATCTCAGGTGACTTTTCCATACCCGAATCTGGCCCGGCCCGACGCAGATGGCAAAGAAGTCTCCGCCGCCTGCAAGGGTTGTTCCGGTGCGGCGATGTCCTCATCGCCCCGGACACAGCTGAGTCACGGCGACGCGGACGTCGCCTCCCGGTTTCCAGCGCGAAGACCGCGAGGTGTTCACCCTACGGTCAAGACGCGAGGACCTTCCCGCCTTACGGCAATCGCCGGCTCCGGAAGTACCCGTCCCCGGCCGCTGCTGGCGTGAACGGAATCACCCAGACATTGCCGTTGGAGGTGTGTGTTCCTTCTGGAACCCACGCTGCCCCCGGATCCAGCGAATCGGCGGATTCCACCTGATACCGGAGGCCAGCCTTCCCGTAGACATGCAGTTCCGCGGTCGGCCCGCGCGCGACGAGATCCATCAACGGCGCGTCGCCGAGCACGAAGACCCGACCCGGAATCACCCGTGGCCGCGTGACCACGACACCATCGACGCGCACGGCTTCCACCGACTCCGGCGCGAGGGTCAGGGCCACCGACTCGTTTCCGGCAGGGGCCGCGAAACCCAACTGCGCGAGGCGCTGGGCTCCGAGGAACGTCGCACCGGAAGCAGCCGTGAACTCCAGTCGCGACCGGCCCGGTCCATCTGGAACCACCGTGGCGGTTCCCAACTCGACCGCCACCGGCGACAACTGCAAGGCCTCGAGGGCCGTCACCGGCACCGTCAGTCCGAACCGCAGCGCCCTCAGTTCCAGCGGCGTCTCCAGGTCCACCGGCACCGAGGCGGATCCACCCCGCAGGACATTCGTGGTTCCCAGGCGCAGGGCGAAGTCGCCCTGCGTATCGCGGACGTTCACCCGGAAGGTCGTCGCTGCAGACAACGGAGGCGTGCCATTGTCCGTCACGCGCGCCGTCACGCCATAGGTGCGTCCACCCTGCGCGGCACCCGGCACCCACCGAACCACGCCGGTCAGCGGATTCACGGTCATGCCCGACGGAACGATTCCCTCCAACTGGAAGGTCAGCGACTGGGCGGGCCGATCCGCATCCACCGCCGCCAAGGGCAAGGTGAAGACCTGACCCTCGTTCACCTGCACGTCCGCGACATCCAGCAGGATCGGAGCCCGGTTCACCTCACGCACGTTGATGCGGACCGTGTTCGTGCCGAACAACGCGGGCACACCATTATCCCGGACCATCACGCGGAACTCGACGATCGACGGTCCGTTGGCTTCCCCGGTTTCCCAGGTCAACCGACCGGTCGCAGCGTCGATCACCACGCCTGCGGGGGCATCGGATCCCAGCATCCAGGTCAACGTCTGCGACGGGAGGTCGGGATCGTTCCCTGCCAACTGCAAAGTCACCGGGCTGCCCTCATCCACCGTCACCGGGTCCACCGCAGCAACCGTGGGTGCCACGTTCGCCAGATTGACGCGCGTCACGGCGTCCGGTTGCAGCGGCGCTTGTTCGCGGTTTCCGGCCTTGTCCACCGCTACCGAATAGAACGCATAGCGCCGTCCCGGCTCACCCCGGTAGACCGCGCCGCGGACCTGGGTCGATTGCAACCACGGCGCAAAAGGCCCGTCATCCACCGAGACATACACATCGAATCCGACCAATCCGCTGCCGCCGGGTTCATCGCCGCCGGTCCACAGGAGCGGGATCGTGGCATAACTTGACGCCGGAAGCGCAGCGACGCGGCTCACCGGTGCTGCCAAATCGACGCTCGGCAGATCCTCGTACTCGAGTACGTATCGACCCGTGCTGTCGTGATCGAGGATGTGCAGCATGTTCTCGTAGGTCGGCCGTTTCCCACGGCCCACGAAGGTCCGGTCCGTGACCCACGCGTTGGTCTGGACCGACACTTCAAAGCCATCGCTCCGGGTCACCCGCTTCAGGCGGAACTGGCCATTCGCCGGATCACGCAGGCGGAAGTACGACCATCCTTCGCCGACCGTCGCTGCCAGCTGCACCTGCCGGTTCGCGCCGGCCAGCGTGCCGTTCACCTCGGCGGACGCCACCAGCGTCACCAGGTTCGTCCGTCCATCGCTCAGGTAGAGCGTGTCCGGCATGTCGTCCGCGTCCGGCCAATCGTTCACCAGGAAGTCCGGCTTCCCATCCGAGAACGCCCCGCCGGCTTCCACCAACCGGTTCATCTCGTGGATGGTCACGGCCTCGACCAAGGACAGGTTCGTCTTTCCGAGGCTGTCGAGGTGCTCGAAAGTCGCGGAGTAGTCCAGGAACAAGCCCTGCAACGTCGACGTCAGCAGCCAGCGTCCGATGCCGATATCGCCCCCGGCGATCAACCCGAAGTCCGCGGTCAATCCGGGCGTCAGGTTCTTTCCGGCCACTTCCGTGGCGATGATCTTGAAGTCGATCGCGAGCCCCTTCTCGTTCTCCACGATCTCGGGTTGGCTGGAGATGATCCGGACGTTCCGGGCGTCACCCTTGCCCCGATTCGCGACCATCACCGCAAGGTTGAACGGAACCGTCGGCTCGATCACATCGCGCGTGAACGGGTCATCGCTGAACACATCGCGCTGGTGGAAGTACTGCACCACCAACCGCGGATCCGGGAACACGGTGATCGTCACGGGCGCCAGCGGTACGGTCACCAGCTTGCCTTCGATCCGGTACGTCAGGAACCCGCCCACGCCGTACTGCGTCGGACCTTCCGGAGCCG
>JBIKWS010000519.1:0-3796 GCA_044356195.1 Cyanophyceae cyanobacterium | reverse complement strand
CGTGCCATCCCGGTTATACAGCGTCCACGCAGCGGCCCAATGCTGGATGACCGTGCCGGGATTGTGGTCATCCTCGAACCCGACCACGACATCGTTGTTGGAGGTGATGCCGACGCCGAGCGACGACGTCGTGTTGTTGTTGTGCGCCTGGTTCACATAGATCGTCGGCGTGCGAGGGGTCAGACCGACATCCGCAGGGTCGACGGGCTGGGCATGAACGGAAAAGGCCAGCAGGCCAAATCCAGCAAGTAGGGGTGGGATGAGTTTTCGCTGTTTCATGGTGACAACCAGCCTGTAGCCAAATCCCGGAGCCGAGCTCAACCCCAAAAAAGGCCCCAAGAATGTGGCGAAGTCGCAAACCATTGGACACGTAAGGCGTCAGTCCAAATCTTCTAGGTTACATTGTCCCGCGAACCGTCCGTCCGAAACGAAAGCCATGCCGCGATGAGGGCAGGATCCTCCTGGTCCGACAGGCGCAACAAGCCGCCCACGCCCGCAACCGCGGAATGCCGCTGGACCCAATCCCTGAATCGGTGCATGCATTGGGCGGACTGGGTACCGAGAAGGGGTACGGCAAATTGCCAGGATTCGGACAGGTCCCTCCTCCATGAACCAAACCGCCCATGCGTCGAGTTGCACCCGGACGACCTCCTTCGTCGCCCTCCTTCTTTGGTTGGCTCTGGGATCGATCACGGCAATCGCCGAGACCCGGGTCCCGATGCCCTCCGTCGAACCCGGACCCAGCTGGAGCATCCGCGATTTCACGCCGGATTCCCTCGGCGAGGGCCGCTACATCTCCACGGCAACGGTCGCCCCGGACCGCACCGTCTGGATCGCTACCTGGGATGGCATCCGGCGGTACGACGGGTACCAATGGACACATCTCGGGATGACCAATGGCCTGCCCTCGAACCTGGTCCGCCACATCCTCGTGCGCCGGAACGGGGAGGTCTGGGTCGGGACCGATCAGGGGGTTGGAGTCCTCAAGAACGGCCGCTTCGAAGCCCGCAGCGAGCCAGGCAACCTCGCCGGCGAAAGCGTCCGCCGCATGGCCGAGGCGCCGGATGGAACATTGTGGTTCGCCAGCGAACCGTGGCCGCGCTCGACGGCTCGCGGAGGGTTGACCCGGTTGCGCGATGGCAAGTGGACCAAGTATGGGACTGCGGACGGGCTTCCCACGAACTACGTTTTTGAGATCTTCGTGGCTTCGAATGGTCGCGTGCTGGCAGGCACACCCGGGGGCGTGGCTGAGTTCGAGAACGAACGGTGGAAACCCATTGCCCTTCCAGGCGCTGGCCTGTTCGCCCCGCGTTCCTTCACCGAGGATTGGAAAGGCAGGATCCTCATCACGGCGGATTCCCGGATCTGGCAGAGCGAGGGCAGCGAGTGGAAGCCGCTCTCGACGCCCATCCTCCGGGCCGACCGCAACGGCCGGTGGGCACCGGATCCCTCGCTGCAGATCCTGCACCTCGCCTGCCGGGATTCCGAGGGACGCGTGCTGGTGCTGGTTGGCGGCGGCCAGACCTCACCGCGCAGTCCCGACCGGTTCCTCGCCCAACTGGATGGGAATAACCTGCGCGTCGTCACTCCACCGATTGGTCGCCGGGACTGGCAATGGGTGGAGCATCTCGCTCCCACCCCGGACGGTGGATTCTGGATCGTGGGGCAAGACCTCGCCATGCGGTGGGACCGCAACGGTGGCGAGTGGCAACGCCTCCGGAGGTCCCTCAACTCCGCTGCAGTCGATCGAAGCGACCGACTCTGGTTCCATGAGGATGGGCAGCTCTCACGGGTCGAGGGATCCGAGCTGGTCATCTGGGGTGAGGCGGGTCCATCGGTACTGCCGGATGCCTTTGGCGATCTGTGGGCCTGGGGTACCGGGGATGTCGTCCAGAACACGGCCAGCCCGACGGCACGCTGGATTGCTGCCGATACGGGGTTGCCAAAGCCCGAACTCGGCGTGATCGACACCGCCAAACGGTTCTGGCTTGGCGGGATCAGTTCCACCGGCAGCGTTCGCCTGAGCCATTATGTGAAGGACCGCTGGACGCACAAGACGCTGCCCAACACCCAAGGCTACAAGCTCCTCGGCCTCGACAGCGACCGCAACGGAGGCGTCTGGGCCTTCGCCGCCCTTGATCGCACCGCCATCCTGTACCACTCGGACGGTCGGACGAATACCGTCGTCAACGTCCCTGACCTCGATTGGTTTTGGGAACCTCGGATGAGCACCGACATGCAGGGCTCCCCGTATATCTACCGCACCACCACCGTCCACAAATACGATCCCAACACCGGGGGGTTCGTTCCCATCCATGACCTTGCCGGCTGGGGTCAACATGCCATCCAGGTCGGAGACCTCTTTGGATTTCTCATGCAGAGCCGGTCCGGCGGCATCACCGGGGTTGCATTGCTTCGCGAAGGCGGCTGGCAGATCTCCAATCTGGGCTGGCGGGAAGAAGAACTCTCCGCGGCATCCCTGCGGCACCGGAACTCATCGAAAGCGCCACTTCCCATCATCGCCGCGCGCAACATCCACCTCGTCCGCGCTCAGGATTCCCACATTCCCAGGATCCGGCTTCCCGAACCCGTCGTCCCCTGGCGCGTCGCCAGTCTGCCGAATGGCGAAATCTGGGTGAACGGCGACAACGGCACCCTCCGCTACCGTCCCGATGGTGCCCCACCCCGCATCCAGGGACTCAATGCCAGCGCGAGAGCCATCGTCGGCTCCCCTCTGGAGGTCCGACCAGAGGTCGCACAGTTCAATCGGCCCAAATCCGAGCGCCGGGACATCTATTTCTCCTGGCGTTTCAACGACGGTGACTGGAGCCGTTTTCGCCTCTGGCCTCCGAACGGCTTCGACCTTTCCAGCCTCAGTCCCGGAAAGCATCGGCTCGAAGTCCGCTGCATGGACGAGTCCGGAGACATCGGGACCAACTCTGCCTTCCACGCCTTCGAACTCGTCCCGCTTCCCCTCCAGGCGCGCCCCGCATTCCTTCCCACCGTCATCGCACTCGGCCTCCTCATGACCGGCCTCGCCGGCTACAGCTGGCAAGTCCGGCGTCGCATCGCCGGGGAAAACGCCCGACTCGACGGACAGGTCCGCATCCGAACCGCCGACCTCGAAATGGCCCTCAAGGAGGAGCAACGCCTCGCTGCTGCAGCCACGGATGCGAGCCGCACCAAGGATGCCTTCCTCGCCAACATGTCCCATGAGATCCGAACCCCCCTCAACGGGATCCTTGGGATGAACGACCTCCTCCTTGATACCAAGCTCAGCGAGGAACAACGGATTTATGCCAGCTCCGTCCGCACCTCCACCGAAGCCCTCCTAGCCATCATCAACGACCTCCTCGACGTCGCCAAGATCGAGTCCGGAACCCTCCGGATCGATGACATCGAATTCGATCCCCGCACCACCATCGACGAGGTACTCGAACTGTGCGCACCGCGTGCACGTACCATCGGCCTCGAACTCACCTGCCTGATCCACCGCGGCCTCCCGAACCGGTTGCGGGGGGATCCGAACCGCATCCGCCAGATCCTCCTCAACCTGGTGGGAAACGCCCTGAAATTCACCGAGCGCGGTTCCATCCACGTCGAGGTCAACATCATCACCACGACCAATCCCGCCTTGCGGCTCGAGGTGAGGGACACCGGGATCGGCATCAACGCAGAAACGATTCCACGCCTCTTCCGGCCCTTCACCCAGGCGGATGTTTCCACCACCCGTCGCTACGGCGGCACCGGCCTTGGCCTCGCCATCTCCAAGCGCTTCGTCGAACTCATGGGCGGA
>JBIKWS010000518.1:0-3800 GCA_044356195.1 Cyanophyceae cyanobacterium | reverse complement strand
TGCCAGCGCGGCATCGATTCGGTCGCGGTGACCGACACGATGGTCATCGCTTCGGCGTCGAGCTTGAGTTCGTCGAGCGCCTTGGCGATGGGCTTGAAGCGGAGGGTTGCCGTACCCGCGATCGTGCGCTTCCGGAAGTCCGGGGTGAGGTCGAGGGCGAGGTGCAGGATGTCGACCTCGCGGCTCGGCGAATAGTTCGGGGAGGTCTCCGTTTCATCTCCGGCCGCAAGTGCGGCACGTGCCTGTTCCGCCATGGCACACCAGCGGCAGCGGAAGTCGTAGGCCTCGGCCCCGAGCCCCACCGGGATTGATGCCAGCGCAGCCAGCAGGAGGAACAGAAACCGCAGCGGATGCCGTCGAAACACGAATCGAGTCATGCAGTCCTCCTTTTCCGGGCGGATCCATGCGGGGTCAAGCCGGCATCCGGGAACTGCGCGCCCCAAACGGGGCGGCGACGTCCCCGTCGCCCTGCCAGAGCCTTTCCCATGGCGAAGAGGACATCGCCGCCCCGGCCGCGTTTCTCAATGGATGTCCTGTCCAGCCGCGTCGCCATGGAACGGAGTGCTGCAATCGATGAACCGAATTCAGGAATCCCCGCGGCTTGACCCAGGCGCGGTTCCGGACGTTGGTTGGGGGCTGTGCGGGTCCTGATTGTGGGTTGCGGTTATGTGGGATTGGAAGCCGGGCGCCAATGGGTCGCCCGGGGCGCTCACGTCGAGGGTGTCCGCCGCAGCCCCGACGGAGCCGAAGACCTGAAGGAAGCCGGGCTCAGCCTGCGCGTGGGCGACGTCACGTGCCGTGAAGACGTGCTCGCCTGGCCCGGCGACTGGGACGTCGTCGTGAACGCCGTGTCTTCGTCGCGCGGCGGGATCGACGTCTACCGCAGGGTCTACGGCGAAGGGACCGAACATCTCCTCGCGTGGATGGCGGGCGGCCGCGTCGGGCGGTATGTCCATCTCAGCAGCACCAGTGTGTATGGCCAGGTGGACGGCGGATGGGTGGAGGAATCCTCGCCCACCGAACCCGCTTCGGAAACCAGCCGGCTGCTGGTGACCACGGAGCAGCGGCTGATCGAAGCGCACGGAAATTCAGGACTGCCCGTGTCGGTGCTGCGCGTGGCCGGCATTTACGGACCGGGACGCGGACACCAATTGCAGCAGTTGCTGCGCGGCGAAGCCCGGATCCAGGGGGATGGACGGCGCTGGGTGAACATGGTGCATCGCGATGACGTGGCCGCCGCCATCCGGATTGTCAGCGAATCGCGGAGCGCGGGCCGGATCTACAACGTCGTCGATGATGAACCCGTGGCCCAGGGCGACTTCGTCACGTGGCTGGCCCGGGAATACGGACTTCCGCTCCCGCCGGTGGCCACCGAGGAGGAGAATGCCGCGCGCAAACGGGGCCTGACCCACAAGCGTGTGCGCAATGCGCGCCTCCGTTCCGAGACGTCGTGGCAGCCCGCCTACCCGACCTTCCGCGAGGGATATCGGCGTGGGGAAAAGGTTGAAGTTTGAAAGGGAGTTGCCAGTCGCCAGTTCCCAGTTTCCAGAACGGTGTACGCCGGAGGCGTTGGAGCAGATAGCCCCGGGTCGTGCGAAGCACGCACCCGGGGAATGGCGTGTTGATCTGGAATCCGCACCCCGGAGGGGTGCCAAGATTCGTGAGCCTGCAACCGCTGCCGCGGTAGGTGGCTCCTTGAGTACCCGGGACCCGGGGTTGCTTCGCACCCCGGGCTACCTGCTGAAACGCCTCCGGCGTAACCCCTTCGTACGTTCTGGAATCTGGGTTCTGGAATCTGGGAACTCTACGGGACTGGGTGGAACACCCCATATCGCACCCCATCGAACGGGGGCAACATGGCAGGAGAGGTTGCCGCCGCGAACCGGGCACCTTCGTCCCAGTACCCGTCATCAATGCACACGCCCACCTGGCGCCTTCCCGGCTGGATAACCGGAAATGCGTCACCGTCCCCATCCACGGATCCAGAGGAACTTCCCCTGCGGGGGGAGCTCTACAGCGCCGAGCAGCTCGGGATGCACGCGTGTGCCCTCGCGGGTGGTCACCGCATGGACACGCGCGGAGGCCCCAACCGGCTGCTGTCGCGACTCACCGAGAACGAGTCGATCCTGCGTTCGTTCAACCGGTCCACGTTGCGACGGCAGCACGAGCATCCGATCACGCCCGCGTCCGAGTGGCTCGTGGACAACTTCTACCTGCTGGAAGAGCAGATCCAGATGGCGCGCCGGCACCTTCCCCGGGGATACAGCCGTGAGTTGCCGCGCCTGGCTTCGGGACCTTCGGCGGGATTTCCGCGCGTCTACGACCTCGTCCTGGAGCTGATCGCGCACGTGGACGCGCAGATCGACGCCTCCAACCTGCGTTCCTTCGTGGCCGCCTACCAGTCGGTCCAGACGCTGAAGCTGGGGGAATTGTGGGCCATTCCCATCATGGTCCGCCTGGGCCTGATCGAGAACCTCCAGCGCGTCAGCAGCCGGTTGGTGCAGGCCCGGGATCAACGCGATCTCGCCAGCCTGTGGGTGGCGCGGCTCCAGCATGTCGCGGAATCCAATCCCTCCGAACTGGTGGTGGTCGTCGCCGACATGGCCCGCTCCACCATTCCCACGACCAGCCCGTTCGTGACCGAGTTCTGCCATGGCCTGTCGCGATCGAGCCCCAGCCTCCAGCTGGCCCGGACGTGGCTCGAACAACGGTTGGCCGAGCACGGGCTTTCCATTGAATTGCTGGTCCAACTGGAAAGCCGGAACCAGGCCGCCGACCAGGTCTCGGTCAGCCACAGCATCACCAGCCTCCGGTTCCTCAGCGCGATGGATTGGCGCGACTTCGTCGAGGATCTGAGCGCTGTGGAGCACTCCCTCCGCCGCGATCCGGCGCTGGTCTATGCCCGGATGGATTTCGCGACGCGGGACAGCTACCGGCACGCCGTCGAGTTCTTCGCGCGCCACGGGGCCATGGATGAGGAACAGGTGGCTTCCGAAGCCATCCGGCTTTCAAGCGAGGGCAGCCTGCTTCACGGAATCGAGGATCGTCGGGCGCACGTCGGATTTTACCTCATCGCCGAAGGCGAGGGACTCCTCGGTCGCACGGTCCGCATCCGACGCCCGTGGGGCCAGTGGATCGAACGGGCGATCCGGGCCTTTCCCCTCAGCTGGTACGCGGGAGGGATCCTTCTCTCGACCGTGGCGCTCACGGTGGTGTTTGCGCGGCGCGAGGAGTTCTCGTGGGTGCCGCTGTCTGCCTTCGTGCCGCTCGTCGGGGTGTTCCTCCTGGGTTCGAGCCAGCTCGCGGTCTCGATGGTGAACTGGGTTTCGATGCTCCTGGTCCCGCCTCGACGCCTGCCGCGCCTGGACTTCACCCACGGCATCGCACCGGAAGGCCGGACCATGGTCGTGGTGCCCACCATGCTCGACACGGTCGAGGGGATCGATCGCCTGATCGAAAGCCTGGAGATCCACGCATTGGCCAATCGGGATGCCCATCTCCACTTCGCGTTGCTCACGGACTTCCAGGACGCCGACGCCGAGACCCTGCCCGAAGACGCCGCCCGCGTGTCCCAGGTCCGTGCGGGAATCGATCGCCTGAACCAGCACGCCACGTCCGACGATCCGCCACGCTTCTTCCTCTTCCATCGACCCCGGCGATGGAACGCCAGCGAACAGCGGTGGATCGGGTATGAGCGCAAGCGCGGGAAGCTCGCCCAGTTCAACGAACTCCTGCGTGGCGGTGCGGTCGGGGCGTTCTCGGAAGTGGTCGGAGCGGTCGGGATCCTGCCATCGATCCGA
>JBIKWS010000517.1:0-3802 GCA_044356195.1 Cyanophyceae cyanobacterium | reverse complement strand
GCCCTCCACCCCGACGGCAATGCGCGCCAATCGTTCCGCAAAGTAGTCACTGAAACGGCGATCCTGAAGGAGGTGCGAGACCCACCATTCGGTTCGCTGCGCCGGGTTCACCTTCTCGAAAGCCCGGATCTCCTCGACCGAGGGCACTGTTCCCGTCAATGCCAGCGAAAGCCGCCGAGCCCAGGTCAGGTCGGACGCCAAGGGAACCGGTGAAACGCGGGCTCGGGTCCATTCCGCGGCAAACGCTGCGTCCACGCGGCTCGCCGAGGCGCGTACGGACGTCTCACCATGGCCAGGATAGCGGACAGGCTCGGGTGCAACAAAACGGTCGCGTCGGACAAACCGACCGGCCACCCCGCCCACAACCAGCAGGAGGGTCACCACGAACACCGCATTGCGAAACCACGATTTCATGCGCGCTCAAGCCCGAGCAAATCATCAAACCGGCGAATTGCCACACGACAGTTTCCCGCTGAAACATCCCAGGCCTGTATCCGGTCGTTGAGAGCAACCTCAGGAACGGAATGTTTCAGCCCGATCAGGCCCCACAGGAAACCCCGGAACTTTCGGCAGCAAACCCGCCGGAACCGGTCGCATCCCCGACCGTACCCCCACCAACCCGGGCCAGCGGGCGAATCCAACGGACCCTCGGCCGGGTGACCCGCGGGCTGGACTGGACCTTCGGCCTGCTCTGCCTGGCGGCCGGCCTCGCCATCTTCTCGGTGGTTCCCCTGCTCAACTTCATCAGCCTCGGCTACCTGCTCCACGTCAGTGCACAGGTCGCGCGCTCCGGCCGGATCCGGGATGGCTTTCCGGGAGTCCGTCGAGCCTCCCGCATCGGGAGCTTCGTTGTCGGCGCCCTTTTGATCTGCATTCCCGCCCGCGTCCTTTCGGGCCTTTGGAAGGACGCCGAGATCGTGGCCCCCGGGAGCACCGGTGCCTCCCTCTGGCGGATCGCCACATTCCTGGTCACGGCGGTCACCCTGTTCCAGATCCTGTGGGCCAGCCTTCGGGGCGGACGCCTCCATCACTTCCTGTGGCCTGCCCCGCTTCGGTTCCTTGCCTGGCTGAAGTCCCCGGACAAGGTGTCATTGATCCGGGACAGGCTTTCGGCCGCGATCGCCGGTCTTCGCCTTCCATTCCTCTTCTGGCTGGGTGCCCGGGCCTTCGCAGGAACGTTTCTCTGGCTCCTTCTGCCCGTCGGAATCCTGATCGCCGCAGCCCAGAAGGCACCGGAGTCCGGGGGAGCCATCCTGTCCCTGCTGGGTGGCCTGCTGCTGATGCCCGTGGTCCTGTACCTGCCCTTCCTGCAGGTTCGCTTCGCACTCGAAGGACGGTTCCGGGCACTCTTCGAGATCGGCGTCATCCGCCAAAACTTCAAACGGGCACCGTTGGCGTTCTGGTGCGCCCTGCTGGCAACGCTGCTATTCGCCCTGCCGCTCTACCTGCTGAAGATCGAACTGCCGCCGCGCGGCATCGTCTGGCTCCCAAGCCTTGTCTTCGTGCTCTTCATCTTCCCGGCACGACTGCTGACCGGCTGGGCCTTCGGCCGGGCCCGGCGCCAACCCTCACCCCGCCATGGCTTGATCCAGTGGGCCAGCCGTCTGGGACTTCTCCCCGTCATCCTGCTCTACGTCGTGATCGTCTACCTCAGCCAGTATCTGTCGTGGAATGGAACCCTCGGCCTCCTGGAACAGCATGCCTTCCTTGTTCCAGCGCCGTGGGCCAGCCTCTGAAGACACTTCCAATCCGAAGCAGAATCTTCCCACGGCACACAACTTCCCCTGACCGTCAGGTTTTCCGGTACCACTCCCTACTCGACTCCGCGGGGGTCGACGCAGTAGCTTCACCTCGCATCCCTGTTTGAAGTCCGCACCTTTGGTGCGGAGCCATCCAGGAGAAAACCGTCATTCGTCGCCTCGTCAGGCCTCCCATGAAAACACATCCAAGACAGAACCCAGACTCCGACCGGGGCAGCAGGCCCCTGCCCTTCGGGCGCACCCTGGCATCCGCCGCCATCGCGTCGGCGCTGTTGGGCGGCGCTTCCTCGGTCCAGGCACAGTCCGACAACTTCGACTCCACTTCCCTCGGTTCCCAGTGGGCCAAATACCAGTTCTTCGCCCAGAAGTATGATTCTGTGCCTTCTGGCAGCGGCCGGGCCCTCCGCATCCAGGCCAACCCCGTCCCCGGTGCCGCCCCGGCCGCCGCTGCAATCACCCAGACCAACGTCTACACGGACTTCTACGTCGCGCTGGATGTCGTGAACTGGGCCAACAGCAATCAGGCGCTCGTCCTGCTCGGACAGTGGACCCCAGGAGGCGCGGATGGCCTCACCGGGGGCACCGGCATGATCTTCAACTACAATCCCGCCCAGGCCGGCGATAACCCGGGCAACCGCAAGGGTGGACAACTCCAGATCAACTCCATTGCCCCCGGATTCACCGCCGCAACAAAAGCGGTCGCGGAAATGACGCTCGAACCCGGCCGTTCCTACCGACTTGTGTTCCAGGCCGTCGGAACGATCTACACGGGCAGGATCTACGACCTGTCGGACCTCACCACCCCAATCGCCACCATCAAGACCGACGACTCGACCTACTCCACGGGTCAGTGCGGTTTCCTGTCTTTCAGCCGCAACGGCACCGTCGGTGTCACCGATGTCACCATCGACAACTATGTCGCCGGGGCAACGGATCCGAATACGGCACCGGCACCGGCCCATGTGCACCCCATCGCCGGGACGCCGATCGTCGTGACCCGCACTCCCACGGCACGGTATGCGAACCTCCATCCCGCAGGCACCGGCATCAGCTTCCAGGCGCGCACCTTCACCGCAGGCCAGATCAATGCCGCGGCGACCAAGTTGTTCCTGAACGGTAACGACGCCTCCGCATCGCTCGCGCCGCTGCCCGCCAACGCCTCGACCGTCAACTTCACGACGGCCGCCGGCACCCTGAAGCCCAATGCACTCTACTCCGCCCAGATCGTCCTCGAAGACACCACGGGCACGCTGAAATCCACGAACCAGTTCTGGTTCGATACCTTCACGGACGGCTTCCTCAAGACAGCACCGGTGCTCACCGTCGAAGCGGAAGACTACAATTACGACAGCGGCAAGTATCTCACGGGCGTCATCCCTGTCTCCGGCCTCACGATCGACAACAGCCTCATCGGCGGCGGCGGCACGGGTTACTACGGCCTCATCGGAACGCCCGATATCGATTTCTCGAAGCCGGGCGGATACTACTCCCCGCTCCTCGCAGAGTATCGCGCGGATGATCGCGTCCAGATCACCCAGGGTTCCGTCCTGCTCCCCGGACGTCGCGAAGGTGCGGACATCGCCGACATGGTCAGCATGGCCGAAGAGGTCTACCGCATCCACGATACCCGCCGCTCCCAGTACGCCGCGGTCAACCTGCCCGAATATCAGGTCCGCCTGACGTCTCCGGGCGATTGGATGAACTACACCCGGGACTTCCCCGCAGGGAATTACCACGTCTACCTGCGCTGCGGCAGCTATGGCGCGACCCAGGTCCACCTCGAAGAGGTCACCAGCAATCCCACCCTCGGCAACCAGACCACCACCCGCCTGGGAACGTTCGAGATCAGCAACCACGTGATGCGCCTGAACTACCTCTACGAACCCCTCATGTCCGGTGGCTCCCCCGCTGTTGTGACCCTCGGCGGGACCAAGACCCTCCGACTCGCCATCGGCGGCGAGGAATCCAGGGATGCCCGGCTCATCTCCCTCGACTACCTCGTGCTCATCCCCGCCCCCGCGGTCACGACCGTCTACGACAAC
>JBIKWS010000030.1:0-13167 GCA_044356195.1 Cyanophyceae cyanobacterium | reverse complement strand
TCCCATCGGAAACCTCCGGCCTCGACGTGGGCATGGATCCCGGCGAGGTGCGTGCGATCGACCGTGACGATGCGGTCGTCGGCCTGCGGCGGTGGCGGGGGCGCGGGTGCTTCGCCAGCGCGGGGTGCGGCGGGGTCCTGCCACTGGAGTCCGTTCCAACGTTCCACCGTGGTGGCATCCGGGGACACGCCGAGGACTTCGAGCGTGCAATGTTCGGCTTCGGAACCGTGCGTGAGCTGCCGGAGGTCGAGCCGCAGCAAGGGACGCAGGGGAATCAGTCGGACGCGATCGACCAGGCGCGGCGGCAGGTCGAGTCCCAGATTCCGGAGGAACCGGACCCCGCCCCGGGATTCCACGGCGGCGGCTGGGACGGTGGTCTCCGTGTTGATGGCCATGAGGCGGTCGTCAACCGCAGGGCCCGTGAAGACCGAGTCATCGGTCAGGAAAAGGGTTGGATCGCCGGGGAAACTGGCGTGGACCGCGGGGGCCGGGGACCCGTCCGGTTGGAGGAGGCGGAGCCGGTAGTCGCCTTGGACATCGTCCGGGGGCGTCAGGCTCCAGCGGAGCGGTTGGTTGGGTCGGATGAGGGGTTCGCCCTCGCTGCTGACGAGGCGGCTGGCTAGGCCCGGTTGCCGGAACAGGAAGGAAAGGGTGCGCCGCGCGGTGGGTTCCGAGGGATTCAGCACGGGCTTCTTGTATCCGTTCACCGCGAGGCATTGCTGGAAGGCGTGCCACAGCAGGAGGCCTTCGGGCGCGACCATGCCACGGCCGACATGCGTCTGGCTGAAGCGCTCGAACTGGTGCGCCTTCATCGTCTCGAAGTCGTCGGTGGAACCGCGACGCCATTCGAGCAGCGCCTCGCCGTTCGTGAACCGGATCCGCAGGTCCGTGGAACCGGCGGCGGTGGCGTCGTCCGTTGACGGAATGCCCCAGGTCGACAGGACCTGTCGCCAGTGTTCGATCTCCTGCTGACGTCGTTCGTGGGCGATGCGGCGGCGGAGGGCTTCGAGGTCGGAGATGGGCTTGAGGAAGTCGGGGATTCCCGTGCCCTTGTCCTCGGCGTGCAGAGCGAGGTGGAGCCAGAACTCGTACTCGTCGGCCGGAAGGGAGCGCCAGAGCTGGATGCCGTCGAAGTTCGTGGTGGAACCAGTGGGCTTGGCGAGCTTGAGCTGTTCGAGCTCCAGTCGGGGGATGGCCGGACGCTTGCCGAAGCGCCGGAACAGGTCGCTGACCTGCGCCAGGAACGCACGATGTTCGGCCGTGGGCGTGATCCCTCGGGCGATCAGGCGTTCTTCAAGGGGACCGGGCTTTGCGGAGGGCGGGGCGGATGCCTTGGGCGAAGGGGTTGCTGTCGCTGCGACCCGGGGAGCCGCTGGAACGGCGGGATCCGCCGCAACCGCCTGGACGGTCTTGCCTGTGGCAGGAACGGAGGCGGCCTTGCGGGCGGGCGCCTTCTTGGTCGCGGGCTTCGGATTGTTGCCTTCGATGAGTTGGTGACGCGTCAGCAGATGCCGGGTCAGGGCGTAGGCATGCTCGCACAGCGGGCCCTCGGGACAGGTGCATTCGGAGCGCCAGCCATTGTCCGAGGCCACGAACCGCAGGCCGACTTCGCACGCGCGCACGCCGCCCACGCTTCCAGCGAAGGATTGGTGCGGGTCGAGGCAGCGGATGTTCTGCACGCTGCCCCGACGATAGACCTCCTCGCCCTTCTCGCGGATGGGCGGCGGATACAGTCCCAGCGACTGCTCGACCGCGGAGACGTCTGTCAGTGTGAAATCGCGCCAGTCCATGAACACGGACAGTAGTCGGGATCCCGTGCGGGACAAGGGTTGCGCCGCACCCAGAAGGAAGGAACTGCAGAAACGACCAAAAATGGGCAACAATCCGGTTGTCCGTTGAGTGGACTTTCGGGATGGCTGCGTCCTGCGCAATCCTCAGGTCTCGCTATTCAGTGTCGTTGAGTTGCGAACGATGGCGGAGAACAAACCTGAGGAATCCATGGGCACCACCGATGCCCAGTTTTCGGGCGGCGTTCCGACGGTGGGTTTCGACGGTCAGGATGCTTGACCCGAGTCGCCTCGCGATCTCACCGGAGGTGAGATTTTCGGCAACGAGGGCAGCGACGCGACGTTCGGTGGAAGTCAGGAGTGCGAGTTTGGGCTCGTCCAAGGAGAGCTTTTGGTTGGCGGAACGGCGGGTCATGAGTGCCCGGGTGATTTTGGGACTGAGCCAGACCTCGCCGCGCACCGCAGCGAGGATGGCTTCGCTGAGGTATTCCCTCGGATCATCCTTCAGCACGTACCCTTTCGCTCCCAGGTTGATGGCCTCGTCCACGAGGAGTTGCTCCCGTTGCATGCTCAGGAAAAGGACGTGCAAGGCGAAGTTCTCGGCCCGAAGGGCGCGGAGAATGTTGAGCCCGTCCTGATGGGGATGATTGATGTCCAGGATGGCGACATCGGCCCTGACGGTCTTCACGAGCTGCAGCGCTGTCGAAGCTTCCGCCGCCTCCCCGGCAACCATGAACCGTGGGGAAGCTTGCAGGAACGTGCGCACGCCATCCCGGAAGAAGGGTTGTCCATCCACGAGCAGGATGCGGATGCGGTTCATGAACGAGGTTGATGAGGGGTTCGCGGTGAGCCACCGCCGAAATACGATGGGTCGGGTAATGGATCGTGGTGACTGGAATGTGCGCAGGGACTCAGGGAACCCAACCCGGCGAATGGCTTGGAATGCCGACTACGTAAAGGGAGGGAACCATGCGGAAATACCGACATGTGGGTATGTTCCTTCGTCGATGGATGAAGAGCATCAGGAAAGTGACGGACTGCTTTGAATCTTGCTCCCATCGACAGGCCCTTGTGGCTGGCATTGCCTTGGGAATTGTCGGGATGAACGCGGTTCTCGCGGCACCCTTCACCTATCAGGGGCGGTTGGTGGATGACGGCGCGCCAGCAAATGGCCCCTACGAGTTGAGGTTCCGACTGCTGGACCAGCTGGAGGGAGGAGCACAGGCGGGCCCAACGCTCCTTTTCACCAATGTCCCCGTGGCGGCAGGTGTCTTCACCGTTCCCCTCGATTTTGGATCCGGGGTTTTCACCGGGAATGCGCGCTGGCTGGAAATGGCCGCCCGTTCTGTGGGCAGCACAGGAGCGCTGGTCGTCCTGGCACCGCGCCAGCCGATCCAGGCTGTTCCCTATGCGCAGTTTTCCTTCAGTGGTTCCGGGGACGCCAGCCAGTTGACCTCAGGCTTCCTTCCGGATGCGCGGCTCTCCGCCAATATCGCCCGCGGCAGCCAGTTGGGAGCCTCCAGCAATGCCTTGTCGGCACGCATCGATGCGCTCTCGGCTCGGGTGGAAGCACTGACAGCGGCCTTGGGTGCCGTTTCCAACCGGGTTGGCACCAACGTCCTTTCGGGCGGAACGCTGGTTTCGGCGGATCCCGCAGATCCGGCATATCTCGCTCAGGGTTTGGTTCCGTTTCACCGGGTGGCTTCTGCCGGGTGGATGTCTGGGGCAACGGCAGGTGAACCGGCAGCACGCAAGGGGGCGCCAGCGGTGTGGACAGGGCAACGGATGTTGGTCTGGGGCGGGGAACTGGGGGCAGGTCTGCTGTCCGGGAATGGCAGCGAGTACGATCCCGTTGCGGACCGATGGACCCTGCTTTCCGCGCTCAACACACCCGCGAGTCGTCGTGGATTTTCCGCAGTCTGGCTGGGTAACGCCTTGGCCGTCTGGGGCGGTCGATCGGCAAGCTTTCTGGGGGACGGTGCGCTGTACTCGGTCGAAACCGGCAATTGGACTGCGATCGCCGCCGCCGGTGCTCCTGCGGCTCGCGAAGGCCACGGAGCGGTATGGACGGAGGCACGGATGGTGGTCTGGGGGGGACGGAATGCCATCGGGTTGCTGTCGGATGGCTCGGTTTATGATCCGGTTACAATGATCTGGACGGCGCTTCCCGCTCTTGGAAGTCCCACGGCGCGGAGTGGTGCCACGGTTGCCTGGGGAGGTGGCCGGATGATGGTCTGGGGTGGGCTTGGCGAAACGGGGGGCATGGGCACCGGCGCCGTCATTCCCTTTGCCGGCGGCACCACGGCAGGAGCTTGGTCGGCCATGTCCACGGTCTCCGCCCCTTCACCGCGCGAGAAGCATGCAGCGGTCTGGACCGGAAGCCGATGGATCGTGTGGGGCGGACGCGGCGCTTCGGGGGCGCTTTCCACCGGGGCTTCGTATGATCCGGCGGCTAATGCGTGGGTGACACTGCCGACGCTGGGAGCCCCGTCAGCCCGATGGGACCATGCATTGGTGTGGACAGGGAGGGAGATGGTGGTGCTTGGGGGACAATCCGAGGCCGGAGAACTTTCGGACGGGGCCATTTTCGATCCCGCCCGGGGTGTTTGGAGACCGCTTCCAGGTGCTGGAAACAGCGTTGCCCGCTCCGGGGCCGCTGCCGTCTGGACGGGATCCGAAGTTTTGGTTTTCGGAGGTGAAGCCTCCGGGCAGGCGCTTTCGGCGCTTCGACGGCTCAATCCGGAGCCAGACTGGTATTTCTATCGCAAGCCATGAAATCGCGAAGCTTCCAATCGTGGGTGCCGGCGGCGGCCCTCCTTCTGACCTCGTTGGCGCAAGCCCAATGGACCACGCAGACGTTTGACCTCCGCGGGGGCTGGAATGCGACCTATCTGAACGTCGATCCGTCCCATGCCACCATCTCCCAGTTGCTGGCCTCGGATCCAGGGGCCAGCATCGAAGAGATCTGGATGTGGCAGGTTCCAAGCTCGCTCGGGCAGTTCGTTTCCAGCCCCCAGCAGCCGGTCAGCGGGACAAGTCAATGGCGGACGTGGCGGCGTACGGACGTGGCGGGGTCTTCCCTCCAAGGCCTTCTACCCAATGCAGCCTACCTCGTCCGCGTCCGATCGGACCTCAGCAGTTTCACATGGCAGGTGAAGGGCAAGGCCGTGGCGCCAAGCCACCGATGGACCGGGTCTGGCCTGAACTTTGTTGGTTTTCCCACGCTGCCGGCCACGCCTCCGACCTTTGAGGATTTCCTGGCGCAATCGCCCGCTGAATTCCAGCAGACGGCCGAAATCTTCCGCTATCCAGGGGGCAACCTCGGCGTCGGGAATCCGGCCCGCGTGTTTGCCCTGCGCACCACGAGGGTTCGGCGCGGGGAGGCTTTCTGGATGCGGTCCGCCGAGCATTACAATTCCTACTTTGGTCCCTTTGACCTGACCGTTTCCGGGCCGGGTGCGGTGGATCTTGGGGACGCCAGCAGCGTCTTCTCCATGCGCCTGCGGAATCTGGCACCGGTGCCCGTGGTGGTGACCCTGAATCTGGTTGCCTCCGAGGCTCCACCGGTCGGTCAGCCTGCCATTTCGGGGGCACCTCCACTCCTGGTGCGGGGTGAGCGCAACACCACCAATCTCACCTACGCCTATGCCGGACTGCCGGTAGGCACCCCTCGGACGTGGACCCTCGCTTCGGCAGGTCAATTGGGATCGGAGACGGAAGTGGTGCTCGGGTTGGATCGATCGGTGCTGACCGGAGCCTCAGGGGCGCTTCATGCGGGGGTTCTTCGCTTCACGGACTCACTGAATCTGACCCGGGTGGATGTCGGTGTGTCGGCACGGGTGGGGTCCTCCGCTGGTCTCTGGGTGGGCAGTGCGGGTGTTTCGCAGGTGGGCCAGTACCTGAAGACCTATTCGCGAGACCGGGACAATCAGCCCCGGATCAATCCCGACGGATCGTACGAGGTTGTGGGAACAAACACGAACTTGGGGTCGGTGCCCGGAGCTTATCCGCTGCGGTTGATCGTCCATAATCCCGCGACGGGACCCGCGGTGCTTCTCCAACAGGTTTTCACCGGGGAAAACAGCGCTTCGAACATCATCGTGGCGACCCGCGAAGCCTCGCTGGATCGTCGGGCGTTGACGCAGTCGCGGCGGATCAGTGCGGCGCACCTGCCCTGGACCGCGGCGAATGCAGGTTGGAATTTCACGGGTCCGCTGAGGCTCGGAAGCAATGTGACCGCCAGCGTCACGAACAGGTTCAACAACCATGCTTCGAATCCGTTCCTCCACACCTACCATCCGGATCACGACAGTCTGGATCCGCGATTCCAGAGGGAAGTTCCCCAAGGGTCGGAGTCCTATACGGTGGTGCGGGACATCTCTCTCGAGGTGACGCCTCCGACGGACGACTTTGTGAGCCGTACCACCTCGGCACAGGCGTTGAGCGGCACCTATCGTGAGACGATACGTCTGCTTGGGCTCGCGCGTGCTGGCAACACCGTGGACACCCGAACCTTCGAGGTGCTCGGATCGTTCCAACTCAACCGAATTTCTGCAGTGCCTACCGTCACCCGTCCGTGATCGAGATGCTCCGTTGATCCTGAAGCCTTTTCCTGAACACACACTTCTTCAGTCCATGAAAGCCAAACCGTCCCACGCCCCTGTTGTTTCCACCCAGGCATTGTGCGCGGCCGCGCGTCGCCGAACGATCCTGGCCGCTTTGCTTGTCGGCCTGGGCCTTGCCACCCCGAGCGGAGCACTCGCGCAGGCCACCCCGCGTCCTCCGGAGCGCATGACCTACCAAGGCTTTCTGGTAGACGGCAATGGCGCCGCACTTGGCAATCCGAATGCGAGGAACTACGACGTCATCTTCCGGATCTACTCCGGACCGACGGGCAATACAGGCCTCCTGTGGGGCGAGCAGCAGACGGTGACGGTCGACAAGGGCTACTTCAGCGTCCTCCTGGGCGAAGGCGCGTCCACAGGCGATCCCCGACCGGGTTTGCCCACCCTGTTCAAGGGGCCCACCGCCTCCGACCGATTCGTGGCCATCACGGTGAAGGGAATCGGTCCCGGCGGAGCCAACGTCGACATCCAACCCCGCCTGCGACTGTTGTCGGCTCCTTACGCTTTCCTCGCCGAGAACGCGACCAAGTTGGTGCGGCCCGACACAACGGCCGACCTGATCACTGCCAACGCCAACGCCGTGACAGTCAGTGGCACGCTGAGTGCCGACCAATTGTCCGCGCCGGTGATCAACGGAACAACGATCAACACGACGACCTTGCGGGCGACGAACCTGATTGCGGGTTCGTTTACGGCAAACAGCCTGAGCGGTGATGGCTCAGGATTGACCGGCGTCGCCAGGCTTGCTGGTGGCAATACCTTCTCGGGCAACCAGATCCTCAACAATGGTCTCGGAATCGGGACAGCTCCCTCTTTCGCGCTGCATACGGCCACCACCGCGCATCCCATCGCCAACTTCCAGTCCAGTTCGATCGTTGGATCATGGCTCGGCATCCAGAACACCTCCGCGGGCGGCGCTACCTGGCAGTTCATTTCGTCGGGTTCCGGCAATGGCGAAGGAGCGGGCAAACTGCTCCTCGGGGCAGGCCCCACGCTGGGAGGGATCACCTCCGGTGTGCTGATGACGGTTCAAGCCAACGGGAACATCGGTTTCGGAACAACAACCCCGGGAATGCGTGTCGATGTGAATGGTGGTGGTGTGGGCATTGCTGGCGGAAACGTTCTGGAGTTCGGTCGCGGACTCACCAAGCAGGCAGATGCCGGCAAGATCGGCTACGGAACGTTCACGGCCGGAGCGCTGAACATCGTGGGTGCCGGTACAACCGGATTGGACCGCAAAGTTTTCATCTATTCCGAAGGCGGAACGACGGTGAGTGGACCGATGACGGCGACAGGCATGTCCAGCGCTGCGTGGTTCAGGACGGTGGACGGAGGTCGCTATGCGGATTGGTATCGATACAACAATGGCATGGCTTTCAACGTGGTGGGTGGCACCAGTCAGGGCGGCACAGCAACGAGGAGCGTGGTCTACGACGGTGACAGCAACTGGGATTTCAATTCGGATCGCCGCCTCAAGAAGGACATTGTCGATGCCGAGGCGATGCTGGAGCGCGCACTGAAGCTCTCCATCCGGCGGTATCGGTGGAAGGACGACGATTCCACCAGCAAACACAAGCTGGGTGTGATCGCGCAGGAGGTGCAGCCCCTGTTCCCGGACCTCGTTTCCGAAAACGAACTTCCCGGACAAAAGGAAAAGACGTTGATGGTCGGGTATAGCGATTTCGGATTGGTGGCCATCAAGGCCCTCCAGGAGTTGAAGTCGGACCACGACCGCGAAGTGGCCGCGTTGAAGTCGGAGATCGCGACCCTCAAGAGCCAGATGGCCGAGGTGCTTCAGGCCGCTGCCGAGATCCGCGGCCAGCGGGATGCCGCGGCCAAGGCCAAGGAGACCGCAGGGGCTGGACGGTGACCTGCCGGCGTCTCGCCGCGCCTGCTGAGTCATCCCGAGCCATCCCTCCTGACAACGGCAACCGCACCCGACCATGATCACGCTACTGCAACACCTTCGCCGGTCCCTCCCGGCCATCGCCCTGATGTTCTGGGCGACTCGACTGGCTGCCCAGATTGCGCTGCCCATCGAGTACCGGCAGATCTTCAACGACGACACGCGCATCAACCTGCAATCGCAGGCCGGCGTACCCCTCTCCACCACCGTGGGAGTGCCACCGGGATCAAACGGCCAACAGCCCACAGGCAATGAATCGACGGGTATCTTTACGATTCCTACCGCTGGACAGTTCCAGGGTTTCCTGTCGATTGGTGCCACTCCGGGGCTGGTCCAGAGCGAATGGCTAGCCGCCAGCAACTCGCCTACCCTCAAGGCAGGCACGACGGCCTTCGGAATACTGGTCGCCGAGCAGATGCAGCTTCCGCGTGCTTCGGCCGCATTGCCGGGTGGTGCCGTCATTCTGCGCCGGGCCTTGGTGGGTGCTCCTTTTCTCAGTCGTCAGGTATCCTTTTCCTTTGGTCAGGTGATCCAACCACCTGCCGTTGACGAGAACGGAACACTCCTCACGGGACCCAACGCTGGATCCTACTGGCTGCCAGAACCCCACACGAGGGTCGGCCACACCAACTCAGGGTACTACTGGAGCCCCCACGCCCGGTTGGTCTATGCGATCCAACCCGGACCCTTGAACGTCACGTGGGTCAAGGCCGCGTCGTACAATACGGGGAATCTTCCGGTCGCCTATACCAATCCCAGCGGTTCGGAGCGTTTCCGCACCAACGGGGCGAATGTTTTCCTGCTGTATTCCCAGAATTATCTGGTGTCCGGAAGTGCGGTCAAACCGCCCCGCAAAATGTACTGGACCCAGAAGTCGTTCCAGAACATCGGCAAGCCCATCTCCGTCCCGACCGCGCGCGTCGGAGCCGTCAATATCGTCTACAACAACAATTTTCCGCTCTCGGTGACGAATGAGTACGTCGGCATTGGCAGCACAAGCCCGACCGACGGAACGACGAACGCACCCTTGCCGGAGCTGCGGACACTCTGGTTCGAGCAGCAGCAGGGCAACATCTACGCCTACAACGCCGAGGGTCGTGTTTTCCTGGAACTGCTGGGAGACCTCCGTCCCGATGGCCGCACCTATGAACCACTGGGTACGGAGGTCGTCGATGTCTTCAAGCAGCCGGTGCCGGTGGATGTCACCGTGGAGCTGGGTGAACGCATCGTGCCCCCGGAAGGCAACGATCTGGAAACCCTGGTGCCGGAGCCGATCAACTTCGTGGCCGGCCCGGGCTTCGCCTTCCGGCATGATGTGGTGGGCGGTCAGAGACCGTCGTTTTACGCCACACGGGAGACTCGGAACCTGAACGATTATCTGGTGCATTGGATGGAAACGGGAGAGGCCGGACTCCAGTGGCCCAAAGTCTTCGGACGGTACCAGCTCGTCTGGCCGACCGAGGTGGCCAAGTATAGCCTGTTCGTGCGTCCGTTGGTTTCAGACGCCACCGGTGCTCAGGCAACAGCGGTCGCTATCGACCCGGAAAACGCCCCTACCATCGAGTATCAGGATCCTCTGGATTTTCCTCGCGCGCAGCTGACTTCCGATCTCCGTTTCTACACGTTCCTTCAGCCGGCACAGCCGGCACACCGTACCTTGTTGCGGTATACCTCGGGCGAGAACATCGGATTCGAGCGTGTGTTTTCGTGGTTGGTGGACAATCTGCGGACGACGAATTTTGTAGGTAACTCCGTAGCCACAAATCTGTCGGCCTGGAATGGAACGACCTTTGTCTGGCCGAACGAGTTGCAAGCTCCACGGATCGTGAGCCAGACAGTGGCGGTGGGCGAACGGATCCTCGCGCCGTCCGGCGAAGTGGGTGCCAGCGGATCCGGCTATCTCGCGGGTTACATCAACACGGAGGTCGGAACCTCGTTCCACCCCGGTGCTTATCGCAATCCTTTCAGCCAGGGATTCGACGCAGCCAACCTGGGAGCGATCATTCCCGTCAACGCGATTCCCAACGCGAACAGGCTCGAAGTCTGGTGGTTCCGAAGGAACACGATGTCGGCCGGCCTCAATTCAGGCAATGGCCTCCTTGGCTTCCGGACGAATCACTGGCCAGCCGCGGTGGGTCGCTACACGATCCAATGGCCGGCCAATCCTCGTGAGATCGTGCTGGCCAGTCTCCTGGGTGGGACTGGGTTGTCGCCAGCCGAGCAGCGCGGTCTGGTCTATTTCCAGAACGTGAAGGGGCTTCCCGGGTACAACCCCAACGAGGAGCACGCCATCATGAGCGGTGGCACGCCGTTTGCCACTCGCGACGACCTGAACATCACGACTCAAACCAACAACGAGTTTTCCTCCCAGCCTTTCGTCCTCCTGGACTACGTGGCCAACGATGGACGCCCGGCCATGACTCCCTTCCGGGTGCTGCGTGAGAAGCCGTCGGCGGGATGGGTGTTCGATTACATTGTGCCGGCGGGCAGATTGCTCCAGCCGCCGCCGCCCCTCGGATTCCTTCAGAAGCCCATCGAGGGAAGCGGAGAAAGCGCCATCAATTTCAATCGTGAGCCGACTGCATCCGATGGAGATCTTCCCACAGGCTGGCTCGCAACGAATGCGGTCGGGCCTTACGAACATTACCGCCGTTTCGCTTATCGGGATCGGAAGAACGACTTCTGGGTTTACCGTGGTCTGCATTCAGGAATCCCGCCTTTGGTTTCGGGAACCTATGTCCCCTCCACGAACAGGTTCGTGTCATTGACGAATGCCACGGCGGTGGTTGGACAACCGTTCTCATTCACCGTGCATGCCTCCCGCGAATCGGAGTATCTGACTCTGGACGTCAGCGGGGCACCCGCGTGGTTGAGCGTCAACGGATTCACACTTCAGGGAACACCCGCAGCGGGTGCTCCCCCATCGAGCACTTTGACGCTGGTGATGCGGGATCTGTATGACGGGGCGCGGCATACCAATACTCTCGTGGTGAACGTGGTCTCCTCGGGAGTGGTTCGTGCGCAGTCGCAGCTCTCGATGGTTTCGAGCAACCGGTACACGGGTTCCCTCGTAACCTTCACGAACCGGCCGCCGTTCCTTGCAGGGAATCCAGCGCCAACCAATAGTTTCACCCTCCGGTACTATTACAAGACGGAGACTAGCTTCGCATGGCCAGGCATGGATGTACCTCCGGCGCCGGGTTCCATTGTTCCTTACCTGCGTCCGTTGGATGGAACAGGGCGACCGGTGGGCAATGCCGCTTCGAGGGATACCGTTTCCCTCGACATCGTCTATCGGCCGGTTTGGCCGGTGCGCGATCCAAAGGACAGTTCAAGGCCTCTCCCAACGCTGCCCTATTCGGCGACGTTGACCGTCCCGGCCTACAACCTGCCCGGCGTTCGCGATTTCAAGACGGCCGAGATTCTCTACCAGCAGTCGATTGCCACCAACCTCCCCAAGGCGGATGCTTCCGTTGTCCTGCATGACCCGACGCGGGCGAAGTTTTCGGATGTGGCGTCCCACTTTTCTGCGACCGGCAAGATCCCGCCCAGCGTCAATACCACCCTTTACCAAGGGAAATATTACTTTCCGAACCTGCCACCGCACCTTGCGAAGCGGGTCTATCTGGATCCGAATCGGGGTTTGAAGGGGCAACTTGTCCTCGATGGGGAGTTCAAGAACGAAACCTTGGGGATGGACTACCTCGTCTTGAATGTCCTGCGAGGGTCCGATCTCGAAGCGGTGTTCAATCTCTGTCCGGAGCGCGACGAGGACAACCGTGACTTGTGGGAGCAGTTCGTCTCGGATCTTGCCACGGATCTGGAGACGTTCGTTGAGAACCAGGCAGTGCCGGGAACCTACATTCCGGACGAGGATCAGACTCGTTCCGTCGGCGTGGGTGAACTGGCTGAAATTGTCCATGATGACACCGCGGTGTCTTCGTACGCGATTTCGGCAACCGGACCTGGGGGTGGGTATGTCACCTTGTTGGAGGCCAGCGGTGGCGGAAAGTTCACCAAGCCGGGAGATCCGGTGGCCATGCACATCTTCAAGGTGGGAAGTGACCTGGAGTCAGGTGAATTGAAGGTGATCCTCAGTGACAATCCATTGTCCGAGTTGCTGACCCTGCAGCACACCGGCGACATGGCCGGTCGCTTCGGGGAGTTCGAATACGAGTGGAAGATCGCCGCACCGGTCGACGGATTGCCTCCGGAGCCCGATTCCACGATGTCGCGGTACCTCTCATTGGTCGGGGTGACGACCAACCTGCCCAGGTACACCATCGGTGGTGCCGGTCTTCAAGCCCTTGGTGACAACTACGTGGTGCTCAGGTTCAGACCGGTGAATCCGGCTCATCCATTGTACAGGGCAACACCATCGGAATCGGATTGGTCACGGTGGACGGCACCTGCTCTGGCGGAGGGATGGATCAAGCGGGTGCTGGCTGGGATCAATCCATTCAACCAGCGGGTGACCGACCTGTTCAACAACCGGGTGAACACGGATGCCAGCCTCCTGACTCAGGCCGGGCCGCGATGGGAAGGTGACGTGGCGTTGAATCTCGATACGATCAACAACTATGGCCTGATCGAGATCTACGAGACGGTCCTGCGCCGCGGTCGATCGATGAGCATCGAATCCGGATTCAATTATGGTCCGGCGAATGACGCGTTGCTGTTGGCGGCGGGGTATCTCAGCGACCTCTACATGACGATGGGTAACGAGGCTTGGGCAGACGCCGCAAACCCGACGATCGGCATCGGCACGGCGGATCGGACCTATGGAGACATTGCAACGGCCATGTATTCGTTTCGTGGTCAGACCCCCTCACTGCTGGAGGAGGAACTG
>JBIKWS010000516.1:0-3806 GCA_044356195.1 Cyanophyceae cyanobacterium | reverse complement strand
CCTATGTCACCCTGCCGACCGCGGAGGAAGTGCGCCGGGAACGTCCGGCCATCAAGATCGTGGAGCCGCAGCGGGTGACGAACCCGGGCGGGCCGAAAGGTGCGCTGAACGCGGTGCTGACGCCCGGTGGATTGTTTTTCCTGGGGCTGATGTATCTCGCGAACATCTTCTTTGGGTTCGAGGTCGCCCGCTATCGGTGGCGTTCGCCGATCTTGGTCTGTGGCGCATCGGCGGTCCTTCCGATCATTGGACCATTGATCTTCCTGGCGATGCCCAAGTGGCTTCCGCCCGAGGAAGTCAACGCCACGGCCGAGGCCATGCAGGCCCAGACGCTGACGGTTGCGGATTCGGGTCCCTCCCTCGTGCAGCAGATGGGATTGCGGACCGGGGGTGGTGAGGGCAAGGGACGCCCGGGCGACGAGCTTCCGCGGACGTTCCGGAAGGGCGAGTTCACCTTCAACCGCCGGTTCTTCGAGACCCAGTTCGAGCAGTTCATGCCCTCCGCCTCCCCGGAGGCGGCAGCCGGTGTGGTCATGGACGTGACGACGCCTGCCGGACATCTGGTGGCGAACAAGATCAATCGCATGAATGCCACCGAGGTCATCGTGCAGGTTGTCGGTGGGGAGGAATTGCCCCTCGAATACGGGTCCATCCTCGAGATCACGCTCCGCCAGTCCTGAGCGCATCCCCTTCTGATGGCTGGCATGAACCAGAAATACCGCGCGATCCTGCTGTTCGGCGCACCCGGCGCCGGCAAGGGCACCCAGGGAAAGATCCTGGGGCAGATCCCCAATTTCGTGCACTTTTCGTGCGGCGATGCGTTCCGGAACCTGCGCGTGGATTCGCCGTTGGGGCGGGTCTTCGTGGAGTACGCCTCGAAGGGACAGTTGGTGCCGGATGAACCGACGATCCAGCTCTGGCTGTCCTCGATCCTCGGGATGATCGCGGTGGGTCGGTTCAATCCGGAGGCGGATACGCTTCTGTTGGATGGAATCCCCCGCAATCCCCGGCAGGTGGAGTTGATGTCCGACCTTGTGGAGGTGAAGGCGATCTTCAACCTGTTCTGTCCGCAGGTGGACAAGTTGGTGTCCCGTCTGCAGCGCCGGGCGCTCAAGGAGAACCGGTTGGATGACGCGAATGTCGAGGTCATCCGCGCCCGACTGGAGACCTATAAACGCGACACGCGGGCCGTGTTGGACTGCTACCCGGAACAGATCATCCACCAGATCGATTCGACGCAGGAGCCGATGCAGGTGTTGCTCGACATCCTGAAGATCGTGGTTCGCATTCCGAAGCCCGCGATCAGTGATGGACGGACGGTGTTTTCGCCGGCGACGCCCGAGATTTCGCAGGTTCCCGGTGTCCCCGGGACGGGTGCCTGATCTTTCTGGTCTGCGCCTGGAGTCCGGGCGCGAATACTGTTCACTGGCGCGCTCCTCCACCCACGATTTTCCATGCGCATCGTCTTCATGGGGACGCCGGATCTGGCACGAACCGTCCTGTCACGGATCGTTTCGAGTGGGGTGGTTGAGGTGGTGGGGGTCGTGGCGCAGCCGGACCGGCCGGTTGGAAGGCATCTGGAACTGACCCCACCGCCGGTGAAGGTCGAGGCGCTTTTGCATGGGTTGCCCGTGCTGCAACCGGCGAAGGCCCGTGAGCCCCAGTTCCTCGAACAACTTCGAGCCTGGCAGCCCGATGTGATCGTGGTGGCGGCCTATGGCCAGATCCTGCCGCAGGCATTGTTGGACATTCCCCGCCACGGTTGCCTCAACGTCCATACCTCCCTGCTGCCGCGATGGCGTGGGGCCGCACCCATCCAATGGGCCATCGCCGAGGGCGATGCGGAGTCCGGGGTCTGCCTGATGCGGATGGAGGCGGGCCTCGACACGGGACCCGTCGTTGCCACGCTGCGGACTCCCATCGCCGATACGGATACTGGCCGGACACTGCACGATCGCCTTGCGGAGCTGGGAGGACGGATCGTGGTTGAATCGCTTCCAGCGTACGTGCGCGGTGAACTGATCCCCGTGACCCAGCCGACGGAGGGTGTCACCTACGCCCGGAAGATCTCCCGGGAGGATGGTCGGCTCGACTGGGCGATGCCGGCGCGGGTGTTGTGGCGGCGATTGCGGGCCTTTGATCCGTGGCCGGGCGGGTTCTGCTTCGTGCCGGCGTCGGGAACCGGTGCCCGCAAGCTTCTCAAGGTCCACGTTGCCCAGCCGGTCGATGGGGTCGGGGGTGAGCCTGGTATTGTGGTCTCCGCAGGAAAGGACGGATTGGTCGTGGCGTGCGGCGACGGAGCACTGCGGTTGGAGGAGGTGCAGGTGGAGGGCAGTCGTCGCGTGAGCGCGGCGGCGTTCCTCGCGGGGCATGCAGTGACCCGGTTGGAATAGGGGCGGGCCGGGGCCGCTGACGCTGGCTCAGGCCGTGCGCGTCAGGATGCCTTCCCAGTCCTTCCACACGGGCTCGTATCCGAGGCGACGCAGGAGGGTGGCGATTTCAGCAGGGGAACGATTGTCCGCGATCTCGAATTGTCCGGTGGCGTTCGTGGCACGACCGGCCTCGGGAATGAGAGCGGGATTGTCGGCGGCGAGTTCGAGGATCCGGCCTCGGACGGTCTGGTGGACCTTCTCGTTTCCGGCACCGGTGTAGCCACCGGGTTCGGTGTGGCTGCCGGCGCTGGCGTGGGTGATGCCCAAGGGGAACAAACCGTCGCGAAGGCGGGCGGGCTCACGCGTTGAAAGAACCAGTCCCGCGTCCGGAAGGAAGAGGCGCAGGGCGGCGACCAGTTGGACGAGTTCGCGGTCGGCGAGGTGGGTGAGCGGTTGGAATTCGCCCGCACAGGGACGCAGGCGGGGCAACGACAGGGTCAACGTCGCCTTCCAACAATGGCGGAGCAGGTAAGCGGCGTGGGCAGCGAGGGAGAGGGCTTCGATCCGCCAGTCGGAGATTCCGTACAGTGCTCCGATACCCAGGCGACGGAATCCGGCCGCGTAGGCGCGTTCCGGGCATTCGAGGCGCCAGTCAAAGTTGCGCTTGGGTCCGGCCGTGTGCATCCGGCCGTAGAGTTCGCGGTCGTAGGTTTCCTGGTAGACCACCAGTCCCTCGGCGCCGGCCTGGACGATCGGCACATATTCGTCGGTTTCCATGGGCCCGACCTCGAGGGAGATCGACGGAATGGTCTCGGCGAGCGCGCGGGTGCAGTCGGCGAGATAACCATTCGAGACGAACTTCGGGTGTTCGCCGGCGACGACGAGGATGTTGCGGAAACCCTGTTCGGCGAGTGCGCGCGCCTCTCGTCGGACCTCATCGAGCGACAGCGTGACGCGCAGGATGGCGTTGTCGCGGGAGAAGCCGCAGTAGGAGCAGTTGTTGATGCACTCGTTGCTGACGTAGAGCGGGGCAAAGAGGCGGATGACCTTGCCGAAGCGTTGGCGGGTCAGGGCCTGGGAGCGGGCGCAGAGGGGTTCCAGCAGTTCCGCAGCCGCGGGTGAGAGCAGCGCGGCGAAGTCGGCGAGGGAACGCGGTCCCAGCGCGAGGATGGAATGGACATCGGCCGTGCTGGCCTGGGTGGCACGGCGCAGCAGGGGACCGAACGGCAACTGATTGAACTCACCGACGAAACTCATCTGGGCGACAGCCTACCATCGGTCTACGGCTGGCTCCACCGTGGAGAATCCGAAAGCCGCGGGGGGGCCTGTAGGCCGGGTGACCTCACCCGGCAGAGTTCCCAGTTTCCAGATGCCAGATTCCAGAAGGACCGAGGAGTCTGCTTGTCACGTCCTGGGTGAAAGTTGTCACCGGAG
>JBIKWS010000515.1:0-3808 GCA_044356195.1 Cyanophyceae cyanobacterium | reverse complement strand
CCGCGGAATTCCAGACCGAGCAGCTCAACGTCCAGACCTGCCGCGGTACCCTGGAGGAACGTCAGGCGCGCCTGCGGGCTTTGCAGGGCGAAATCACCGGCGCCGCCCAGGAGTTGGACGGCGCCCTGCGCCAGCAGGCGGAGAAGCGTTCGCGGCTGAACGTCCTCGAACAGCTCGACACGCAGCACGAGGGATTCAGTCAGGGTGCGTTGGCCGCCTTGCGCCAGAGTGCCGATGTCCTCGGTTCGATCGCTGATCGCCTGCGCGTTCCGCCCGGACACGTCGTGCCGGTCGAGGCCGTCCTTGGGCACCATCTTCAGGTGGTCCTGACGCGCCAGCCGGATGCCGCGACGCGGATCCTCGGCGACCTGCAATCCAACAAGAAGGGCCGCGCGAGCATCGCCGCGTTGGAGTTGGCCGCGGCCGCTGCGGCGGCGGATGACATGCCGGCGCTCGATCCGTCGTCGCCGCCGGTCGAGGGAGCCGTGCCCGCGTTGTCCGTGATCGAAGCGGAGGGTGAGATCCAGGCGTTGCTCCGGGCGTGGTTGGGGCGGACATGGATTGTTCCCGATCTCGCCGCCGCCACCGTGGCCCACGCGGCCGCGGGTGGACGCGCGGACTTCGTGACGGCGCAAGGCGACCTGCTCACGCGGTACGGCGTCTACACCGGTGGGTCGGTGGGTGGATCCGGCAAGAATGCTTCGAGCATCCTCGGCCGGAAAAACCAGATTGCCGAACTCCAGCAGGAGCTGGCGGCGTTGGTGGCGCGGGTGGAGGAAGCCGGACGCAAGAAGGGTGCGTTGCAGAGCGAGCAGACGGCGTTGCAGGCCAGCCTCGAGCAGGCGCGCACCGAGTTGCGGCAGCACGAGGTGGCGGTCGCGACGCGGCAGGGCGAGTTCAATGCCCTCCAGAATTCCCGCCGATCCCTGCGCGTGAAGTTCGAGTCGACGGTTCACGATCTCGACAACCTCACCTCGCACGAGGCCGAAGGCATCGAGAAGCGGGCGCGTCTGGCGGACACGGTGGCGCAGTCGGAGATGACCGAGCGCGAGTCCGTGGAACGCGTCGCCGAGTGTTCGGCGGCGGTGGAGGAGTTCCGGCAATCGCGCGACACGGCGAATGCGGCGTTGAGCGATGCAAAGGTTTCGCTCGCGACGGAGGAACAGTTGCAGGCGTCCCACGCCCGCCAGCGGATGCCTTTGGAACAACGGCTCCGCGAACTCGGCCAGTTGGCGCAGCGGTTGGAGGCGGAGTTGGGTTCGTTCGATGGTCGCCGGGCGCAGTTCGAGTCCGAGATCGAGGAGTCGCGCCGGCAAGTCGAGCGGTTGCGCCACGAGCGCACCACGGTCTCCGATCAGGTGACCGCCAAGTTGGAGGAGAAGTCCGCGCTCGAAGCGGACATCCACACCCGGGAGGAACGTTTGCGCGAGCATCGCGGGCGGTTGACCCAGTTGCAGACGCGACGCGGCCAACTCGACGTGGAACTGGCCCAGAAGACGATGTCGGTCCAGGCCATGCGCGAACGCATCGCCACGAAGTATCAGGTGCAGTTGGAGGACATCCAGCCGGAGGGCTTGCGCATCACCGCCGCGGAGGACGGTGGCGCGGCCAAGGTGGAATCGATCCCGCTGGCCGACATGGCCGCATCGGGCGCGACCACCGATTGGAATCTGGTGACGCAGCAGGTGCAGTACCTGCAGAAGCGATTGGATGAGATCGGGCCGGTGAACCTGGTGGCGATCGAGGAATACGAGGAGACCGAAGGCCGCCACAACTTCCTGAACACGCAGTTCGAGGATCTCGTGAAGGCGAAGGCGGAGTTGTCCGACGTGATCAACAAGATCAACGACGAGACGAAGACGATGTTCGTGGAGACCTTCGACAAGATCCGCGCGAACTTCATCGCCATGTTCACCGAGATCTTCGGCGGCGGAAAGGCCGACCTCCGGTTGGTGGACGGCGAGGATGTGTTGGAGGCCGGCATCGAGATCGTGGCGCGTCCGCCGGGCAAGCAGCTCCAGAGCATCTCGCTGTTGTCGGGTGGCGAACAGACGATGACGGCCGTGGCGTTGCTGTTCTCGATCTATCAGGTGAAGCCGTCACCGTTCTGCGTGCTGGACGAGTTGGACGCGCCGCTGGACGAGTCGAACATCCTGCGCTTCGTGAAGGTGCTGCAACGCTTCCTCACGCAGAGCCAGTTCATCGTGATCACGCACAACAAGCGCACGATCGCGATGGCCGACGTGCTCTACGGCGTGACGATGCAGGAGCAGGGCGTGAGCCGCGTCGTGTCCGTGCGCTTCAACAAGGAAGAGAAGCCCGAACCCGGCCAACGCGTCGCCAGCATCGCCGAATCCGTCAGCCAGAAGGCGGGACCGGTCCTCGATGAGGCCCGGGGCGAGGGCGAGGTCTCGCTGGCGAAGTGAGGGGTGTAGCTGACGAGGTAACGAGGCAGGGTTTGATGGGCTTGGAACTTGAGACTTCGAGCTTCCAATTCTTGACCAGTGCCTCCTGACCTCGGATGGCGCGAGGATCGGCATCGTTGGGGGAAGGTTCACGCGGGAGCTTTCAGCTCGAGAGTGGCGAGGTCCTGAAGTGGGAGGGCGGTGATCTTCTCCGTCAGAGGGTAGTTCCGGGTTCCCGGATAGACGACCCAGAGGTGGTCGAGATGCAGATCCTCCAATGCGATATGCATCGACTTGGTGGTGGATGGAGCATCGGTGCACTTGAATTCAAATCCCCACCGGCGGCCTCCCCTCAAGACAAGAAGGTCCAGTTCTGACCCGCGCTGCGTACCATAGAAGTAGGCATCGCGTTCGCCATGGAGGGCAAGGACCTGCTCCAGGGCGAAACCCTCCCAACTGGCACCGTAAGATGGATGTCGTGAAAGCTCGAGGGAGTCACCCAGACCGAGCAGCCCATGCAAGACCCCGCTGTCGCGGAGGTAGACCTTCGGAGACTTCACCAATCGTTTGCCCAGGTTTTCAAACCAGGGCGGGAGGACACGGATCATGAACGTGCCGACGAGAACGTCCCGATACCACTCGACGGCGCTGCGTTTGCTGCCCATGGCCACGGCCATCCGCGACGCATTCCATGTCTGTCCGTGGTAGTGCGCCAGCATGGTCCAGAATCGCCGCAGGGTATCGGGGGCCACCGTGATCCCAAGCACCGGAATATCCCGCTCCAGGAAAGTTCGGCGGAAGGCCTCGTGCCACTCCATGGCGTCCGCGTCACTCGTCGCGGAGTAGGCCGTCGGGAAGCCGCCGCGGAACCAAAGGCGGTGAAGGTTCCCGGCGCCGGTTTCCGCCAGCGAGAATCCGGAGACATCCACAAACTGGATTCGACCTGCCAACGATTCCGAAACCCCCTTGACCAAGTCCCAGGATGCGCTGCCCAGCAGCAGGAAGCGGGTGTTCCGATCAGGCCGATCGCAAAGTGGGCGGAGCAGTTCAAAGAGTCTGGGAAGGCGTTGGACCTCGTCGAGGATGACCAGTCCTTCGCAACGATCCAGGACCAGGTAGGGGCTTTGCTCCAAAGCGTCCCTGTCGGCGGGCAGTTCCAGGTCGAAGCGGGTGACGTTTCCGGTCCATTGAGCGGCGACCTGACGGGAGAGGGTCGTTTTGCCGACCTGACGAGCCCCGAGAACCGCGACGGCGGGTGAATTTCCCAGCCGTCGAAGGATATCTTGAACGATTCCGTTGCGCTGCGTTTGTTGCATAACGTCCTTTGCTTGGGTCAAAATGCTACAATGATGCTCCAGCTGTCCTTGTTAAGGTTGTTTAGTGAACCTTTGCAGGGTCAATTT
>JBIKWS010000514.1:0-3811 GCA_044356195.1 Cyanophyceae cyanobacterium | reverse complement strand
CGCCGAACGCGTGGCCCTCGAAATCGGGATCACCGAGGTCGTCGCCGAGTGCCTCCCCCAGGACAAGGTCGAGTACGTCCGCGCCACCAAGGCCAAGGGCCATCGCGTGGCGGTGATCGGCGACGGCGTCAACGACGCCCCCGCACTGGCCGCCGGCGACATCTCCATCGCGATGGGCGCCGCCGGTTCCGAGGTCGCCATCAATTCGGCGACGATCGCGCTGATGAACAACGACCTCCGCCGTCTGCCCTTCCTCGTGAAGCTCAGCCGCATGGCCCGGTCGGTGATCAACCAGAACTTCCTCTTCGGCGTCTTCTTCATCATCGGCGGCCTCGTCGCCGCCGCCATGGGCTACCTCAACCCCATCGTTGCCGCGATCATGCACAACGCCGGTTCCCTGATCGTCGTGTTCAATTCGGCCCGGCTCGTGCGCATGGGCGAGGAACTCGAACCCTTCCACGCGAACGCGCCCACACCGAGCGCCGGCTCGGACTCCGGATCCGCGACAACCGGCAACGCCCCCAAGCCGGTCCTCATCCCGGCTTGAACCTGAGTCCGGAAGTTCCTCCCACCGCCCACCAATCCACCCGCTCCTGCGCGACGCCAACCTCCAGTCTAACGCGGCTTCCAATCCAGCCTTCTGTTGATCGGATCGCGGCAACGCAGCCAGCACCCCAGTCCCATGGCGAACACCACCCCACTTCCGGCCTCCTCGACTTCCCGCCCCGCACCCAGCGATGAAGTCGTCGTCCGCGCCACCGGCCTGACCAAGGTCTTCAAGGACTTCTGGGGCCGCCCCAAGGCCCGCGCCGTCGACAACGTCGACTTCGAGATCCGTCGCGGCGAGATCTTCGGCCTGCTCGGACCGAACGGCTCCGGCAAATCGACGACGATCAAGATGATGCTGGGCCTCCTCTACCCCACCAAGGGCCACATCACCGTCTTCAACCAATCCCCCCGCGACGTCCGCACCAAGGCCCGCATCGGTTACCTCCCGGAGGAATCCTACCTCTACAAGTACCTCAACCCCGGCGAGACCCTCGACTTCTTCGGATCCCTGTTCCAACTGGACGCCGGAGAGCGCCGCCAGCGCACCGAACAGCTCATCGAGATGGTCGGCCTCAATCAGGCCCGCTCCCGCACCGTCGGCGAATTCTCCAAGGGCATGCAGCGCCGTATCGGCATCGCCCAGGCCCTGATCAACGATCCCGACCTCATCATCCTCGACGAACCCACCGCCGGCCTCGACCCGCTCGGCTGCCGGGAGGTCAAGGACCTCATCGTCGCCCTCGCCCGACGCGGCAAGACCGTCATCCTTTCCTCCCACCTCCTCGCCGACGTCGAGGACCTCTGCGACCGCGTCGTCATCTACTACGGCGGCCGCATCCACGCCCAGGGCCCCCTGCAGGAACTGCTCGCACGGCCTGATCAGGTCCGCATCACGAGCCCGATCGTTTCACGCGAGACCACCGAAAAGGTGCTTGCCGCCCTCCGCGCCGAAGCCGGCGACAAGGTCCGCCTCGACAACCCCACCCAGAACCTCGAGAGCTACTTCCTCGACGTCGTTGAACGGGCACGGGCCGAGGCCAAGACCAGCGGCGCAACCTCCGGAAACCAGGTCGCCGAGTTCATCCGCGGTGGCACTGCCGAAGCCTCCACTTCGCAGACCGAAGCCGTCCTCGATCGGCTCACACGTCCCACAGCGTCCGCTGCGGAACCCGTGGCGACAACCGTTCCGACCGCACCTGCGGTGAACGAGTCCAAGCTCGCGGCGCTCACCAAGCACACGGAAGCCGCTCCGGCCGAGTCCACCCCGTCCAGCCAACCCGCCGAAACCCCGGCAGCCCCGAAGGCACCCGTCGACCTGTCGAAGGCCAACGACAAGCTTTCCGGCCTGCTCGGCGGGAAGAAATAGCCCGCGCCAGCCATGAAGCGCCGCTACGAAATCTACTCGGACTCCGTCGGAAACCGCCTCGCGGTTCCGACGAGCTTTTCCTTCCTCGCCTTTCTGCTGGGCCCTGTCTGGGTGTTCCTCCAGCGGCTGTGGATCGAGGCCTCCGCCATCCTGATCGCCGAAGCCCTGCTTCTGGGTGTCCTCTACGCGAACGACATCCCGTGGATGTTCTTTGCCGGCATCGCCGCGGTCTTCGGCCTCGGCGTCGGACTTTCCGCCCGTCACTTCCGGGAACTGGCCGCCGAGCGCCGCGGATTCGAGTACACCTGCACCATTCCCGCACGCGACGGCGCGACGGCCATCGCGATGCTCGCCCAGGTGGGTGGCGTTCCCCTTTCTGAGTGGCGCGCCCGTTATCTGACCGGCGTCCCGGACATCACCCCGAAGAAGTTCCGGGCCGTGGTCTCGGTGGCCCTCCTGACGCTCAAGGCCGCCTTCCGATACCGTTTCGTCGTTGTGCTGCTGGCCCTGCTCATCGGAGCCGTCTTCGTGCTTCCCAGCATCATCAAGCACGACGGCACCGCCACCGGCTTTTCCCAGATCCTCCTCGCCTACACGCTCACGGCCATCACGGGCCTCCTCGGGTTCTCCAGCCTTTGGCTGGCCTGTGGCACGCTCGCCCGCGACATCGAGGACATGTCCCTGTTCCTCGTCACGGTGAAGCCCATCCCGCGCTGGCAGATCTGGCTCGGGAAATGGGTCGGCATCATGGTCCTCAACGTCGGCATGGTCGCCATCGCCGGCACCATCGTCTACGGACTCCTCCACGCGCGGGCCTCCCAACTCAAGCCCGCCCAACTCGAGAAGCTCCGCAGCGAAATCCTCGTCGCCCGCGAAACCCTCGAAGCGGAAGTCCCCTCCATCGATGCCGAAGTCGAGCAGGAGTTCGAGAAGCGCCGCCGCGACCCGTCTCTGTCCGACATGGATCCGATCTTCGTGAAGAAGCAGGTCCGCGCCCAGCTCGAAGGCCGGCTCCAGGCCGTTCCCCCCGGACAGTTCCGCCCCCTGCCCTACGTCTTCAATCTCGGACCAGAGGCCCGCCAGCGGTTCAAGGACTCGCTCATCTTCGTCCGGATCAAATTCTTCACGCCTGAATACGTGGGCATGGACGCCTCCTTTGATCACGGCTGGGAAATTGGCGGCGGCAAGGAACGGGGCGCGCTCCGCATGGTCAACAACTTTGGACCGGACGTGACATCGGAGTTCGCCATTCCCGGCGACCAGATCGAGGAGGACGGACGACTCGTCGTGCGGTACGCGAATCTCGGCGCCCTGACCGTGGTCGTCCCTCTGCGCGAAGGCATCCAGATCCTCACCCCCGAAGCACCCTTTGCCGTCAATTTCGCCCGCGGCCTCGGAGTCATCCTCTGCTGGCTGGGTCTGCTCACGGCAATCGGACTTTTCGCCGCCTCGTTCCTCTCCTTCCCCGTGGCCGCATTCGTCTCACTGGCGATGCTCGTCGTCGGACTTTCTTCCGGCACGCTCAAGCAGGTCGTCGAACAGGGCGGCATCATCGGCGTCAACAGCGAGACCGGCACCATCACCCAGCCCACCCTCATCAACCAGGCGTCCGTCATCGTCTACGGCAACGCTTATTGGGTCCTCAACCAGGTCTCCAGCTTTTCGCCCGTCGACGCCCTCGCCACCGGCCGATCCGTCACCTGGTTTGACCTCGGCCGCGCCATCTTTGTTGTCATCGGCATCACCGCCGGCGGCATCGGCATCGCCGGCATGATCATCCTTACCCGGCGCGAAATCGCCCTCCCCACATGAACCTTCGCAAGTCCGGCCTCCTCTTCCTCGCCGTCCTCGCCCTGGTCGCGGGCCACTTCTTTCAGGTCAGCCTGAACAAGGACC
>JBIKWS010000513.1:0-3816 GCA_044356195.1 Cyanophyceae cyanobacterium | reverse complement strand
CTTGTCGTGGACCTTCCACGGTTGGCCGGGGATCTGAGGGGTGTTGTCGTAGCCAACGCCCGCGGCGAAGACAACAGAAGCCGCCGCAGCGACGGCGCACGGCAGGGTGAAACGCGAGATCTTCATGAGAGTATGCAAACCTTCCCGGGCTTGGCAGGGAGCGGCAATCGGAAACTTTGGGGAGAGGGACCGGAGGAACCTCCGATTGGCATTGGCCGTCCGTCCCGGTAGGGTCTGGGCATGTTACTGACACCCTCGGAGGTGGAGTCCCTGATCGGGCTTCGGCATGGATCACCGCATTCCTTGCTGGGGATGCATCCGTTGGGGGACGGAACGGGCCTTGTGGGGCGCGCGTTCCTGCCTGGGGCGCGATCGGTGGACGTGGTGCCGGTCCACGAGAAGACCCTTCCGGTCCTGCCGCTAAAGCGCATCGGCGAGACGGATGTCTTCGAGGGGATCACGCGCGCGGCGTCGCGGGTGTATGCGTACGACCTGAGGGTCACGTGGGCGGATGGAAAGGTCAGCCAGGGGCGCGACACATACTCGTTCTGGCCGACGGTCGGGGACACGGACCTGCACCTGTTCAACGAGGGAAACCATCGTCGGCTCTATGACGCCCTGGGTGCCCACATGAAGATGCTGGACGGGGTCCCGGGAACGTCGTTCGCGGTGTGGGCGCCGAATGCGCAGCGGATGTCCGTGGTGGGTGATTTCAACGGGTGGGATGGACGTCGGCACCAGATGCGCCGGCTGGGTGTTTCGGGGGTGTGGGAAGTTTTCGTCCCGGGCGTGGGACAGGGCGCGCTCTACCAATTCGAGATGGTGGACGCGGGCGGGAAGTTGTCGGTGAAGACGGATCCGTTCGGATTCGCGTTCGAGAATCCGCCCAAGCATGCGGCGATCGTGTGGGACACCTCGCGGCATTCGTGGAGTGATGGCGCGTGGATGAAGCGCCGGGGCGGGATGAACATGCTGCGTTCGCCGGTGAGCATCTACGAGGTGCACGCGGGATCGTGGAAGAAGAAGTCCGCGGCGGAATCACCGGGATACCGGGAACTCGCCAGCCAGATGGTGGACTACGTGCGCAAGATGGGCTTCACGCACGTCGAGTTCCTGCCGTTGGCGGAACACGCCTTCTATCCGAGCTGGGGATATCAGGTGACGGGATTCTTCGCGCCGACGGCGCGGTACGGGACACCGGATGACCTGCAATTCCTGGTGGAGACCTTCCATGACGCCGGGATCGGCGTGCTGGTGGATTGGGTGCCCGCACATTTCCCGCGGGATGAATGGGCGCTCGCGCGTTACGACGGGACGGCCTTGTACGAGCACGAGGATCCGCGCCAGGGCGCGCATCAGGACTGGGGCACGCTGATCTTCAATTTCGGCCGGCACGAGGTCCGGAATTTCCTCGCGTCGAACGCGCTCTACTGGTGCGACCGGTTCCATGTGGACGGACTGCGCGTGGATGCGGTGGCGTCGATGCTGTACCTCGATTACTCCCGCAAGGAGGGCGAATGGGTGCCCAACAAGCACGGCGGCCGTGAGAACCTCGAAGCGGTGGAGTTCCTGCGGCACATGAACCATGTGGTGCACACCGAGCATCCGGGCGTGATGACGATCGCCGAGGAGAGCACGGCGTGGCCGATGGTCTCGCGTCCGCCCTGGCTGGGTGGCCTGGGGTTCAGCCTGAAGTGGAACATGGGCTGGATGCACGACACGCTGGGCTACTTCCAGCGGGATCCGATCCATCGCCGGTATCACCAGAACGATCTGACGTTCGCGATGCTGTACCACTTCCAGGAGAACTTCGTGCTGCCGCTGTCGCATGACGAAGTGGTGCACGGAAAGGGTTCGTTGCGGCGGCGCATGCCCGGTGACGACTGGCAGGGGGCTGCGAACCTGCGGGCGTTGCTCGCCTACCAGTGGCTCTTCCCGGGCAAGAAACTGCTCTTCATGGGCTGCGAGATTGGCCAACCCAACGAATGGAACGCGAACGGCGAACTGGACTGGTGGCTGCTGGAGGCGGGTCCGTACCACGTCGGCGTCCAGAAGTGGGTCGCCGACCTCAATGCCCTCTACACGCGCGAGGCCGCGCTCCATCGGAGTGATTTCGACACCGACGGTTTCGTGTGGGTGGACTGCGGCGATCACGCCAATTCCGTGCTGAGCTTCCTGCGGTACGATCGCGAGTCCGGACGTCACCTGCTGGTGATCCTCAACCTGACGCCGAACGCGCACACGGGCTACCGCGTCGGCCTCCCGGTGGCCGGTGTGTGGAAGGAACTGTTGAACAGCGACGCGGCCATCTATGGCGGATCGAACGTCGGGAATGCGCTCGGCGTGACCGCGGAGGACTTCAGCGTCCACAACCAGCGGTACTCGGCGATGTTCACCTTGCCGCCGATGTCCGTGTCCGTGTTTGGTCCGGCCTGAGCCTGATTCACTCGTGACACCTGTCATCAAACTTTCCGCCGGAGGCGGCCGTGGGTTCTGGGAGATTCCCGTCGTGTTCGAGGACGCCAACGTCCTCGTCATCGACAAACCTTCGGGTCTTCTCGTCTCCCCCGACCGCTACGACAAGGACCGGCCGAACCTGATGCGCATGCTGCTCGACGGCGTGGCGCAGTCGAAGCCCTTCGCGGTGGAGCGGAAGCTCGACTACATCGCGAACGCCCATCGGATCGATTTCGACACGTCGGGGCTTCTCGTCCTCGCGAAGGACAAGCCCACGCTCATCCGGTTGGCGGAGCAGTTCGGCAATGCGTCCCCCAAGAAGACCTATCTCGCGCTGGTCACTGGCACGCCGACCGAAGATGCCTTCGAATGCGACCTCAAGCTCCGCCACGACGTGCGGAATCCCGCGCTGATGCGCTGGGCCCGCGACGGCAAGAAGTCGCTGACGCGCTTCGAGGTCGTTGATCGGTTCGGCGGCGTCAGCCTGATCGAGTGCCGGCCGGTGACGGGTCGCACGCACCAGATCCGAGTCCACCTGAAGGCCTCGGGCTTTCCGATCCTCGCGGATCCGCTGTACGGCGATGGGGCCACGCTCTTGTTGAGCCAATTGAAACGGCGTTATCGGGCGAAGGACGACGAAGAGGAACGATCGTTGACGCCGCGCCTCGCGCTGCACGCGTGGAAGATCGAACTGGTCCATCCCGTGACCGGCGAACCTCTGCAGGTGGAGGCTCCACTCCCCAGAGACCTGGAAGTCGCGCTCAAGCTGCTGCGGAAACACCGCCCGTCGTCTATAGCCCCGTCGGGTGGTCGACGAATTCCCACGGCAGGTTGAAACGCTGCGAGATCGACTCGGCGAGGGCGCGCACGCCGAAGGTCTCGGTGGCGTAATGGCCGGCGTAGAGGGCGTTGATCCCGAGATCCTCGGCCAGGGCGTAACTCCAGTGCGGCCCTTCGCCCGTGATGAAGGTGTCGACGCCTTCACGGGCGGCCTGCGGCAGTTCGGCTCCGGCCCCGCCGGTGCAGATGCCGATGCGACGGCAGACGGAGGATCCCCCGGGCAGGATTGTGGGCACCGTCCCGGTGATGGCGGCGAGACGTGCGGCGAGTTCCTCGCGTCCCATGCCGTCCGGAGCCTCGACCTGGACCCCGATGGCCCGGCCTTCGCGCAGGAAGAAGGGTTGCCAGGTCGTGAATCCCAACAGTCGTGCGAGCACGGCGGCGTTGCCGATCTCCGGGTGGCCGTCGAGGGGCAGGTGCTGGGAGTAGACCGCGAGGTCGGAGTGCACGAGATGCCGGATGAGTTCGGCGCGGCGGCCTGTCCACGGAAACGAGCGGCCCCAAAAGAGCCCGTGATGC
>JBIKWS010000511.1:0-3818 GCA_044356195.1 Cyanophyceae cyanobacterium | reverse complement strand
CCTGATTTCCCGTTTCCACCTTCTCCCTTCCGTGCACGATACTCCCCGGTGAATGAACCTGAATTCACGTCCGTGGTGGTGGCCTCCGGGGCGGACTCCGCCTACGCCTGTCCGCTCGCGGTCATGATCCGTTCGGTCCTCCGCCACGCAGCCCCGTCCCTCCACATCGACTTCCAGATCATCGACAGCGGCCTCACCCCCGAAGACCGCCGCCGCATCCTCCGCAGCCTCGACCCCGCACGCTCCTCCATCCGCTGGATCGCTCCCCAACGGGATTCCCTTGTCGGACTTCCGCTCTGGGGCCGCATGTCGGTCGCCACCTACGACAAGCTGCTCCTGGCCGAACTGCTCGACCCTTCCCTCCCCCGCGCCATCTGGCTCGATGCGGACATCCTCGTCCTGACGGACATCAGCCAACTCTGGAAGCAGCCCGAAGGCGATCGTCTGGCACTGGCCTGCACGGATCCCCTGGTCCCGACCGTCGCGTCCACTTTTGGAGTCGCCGGATGGAAGGATCTCCAACTCCCCCCGGAGTCCCCCTACTTCAATGCGGGCGTACTCTTGGTTGCGCTCGATGCTTGGCGCGCCGACCAGGTCTCGTCCCGTGCCATCGACTACCTCCGGCAGCATTACGACCGGGTCTACTTCTGGGACCAGGAAGCCCTCAACGCCACGCTGGCCAACCGCTGGGCACCCATCGAAGTCGCCTGGAATTCCAGCCCCGACCGGATTCCAGCCCACACCACCCCGCACCTGATCCACTTCAGCGGGAACCTCAAACCCTGGCGGCATTTCGGATCCTCCCGCTGGCACCAACTCTATTACGAGGGCCTCGACCAGACCGACTGGGCGGGATGGCGCCCCGCCTCCCGCTCTGGCCGCTGGCTTGGGTGGTATCAGAATTCTCCCTTGCGCTCCGCCATGCGCCACCTGGAACCGTGGGCCATGCGCGCCTGGCGCCGCTGGACCCTCCACCCCGTCCCACCACCCCAATCATGACGACTCCGCCCAGCCTGGCGTGCGTCCTGGTCACCGACACTTACGCCACCCTTCGTCCCATGGTGGCCCGGTTGCTTTCCCAACCGGGTCCCCACCGACTTGAACTGATCGTCGTCGCCAATCGGGGCGGTCTCGCCGGCATCGATGCCCCCGAACTCCGCTCCTTCGACCGGGTGCACGGCATCGAACTGGAATCCACGGTCCAGATGCATGTCGCCCGCGCTGTCGGGGTCCGCGCTGCCCTGTCTCCACTCGTCTTCATCGGAGAAACCCACTGCTTTCCCTGTGAAGGCTGGTTGGACGCCACCCTGAAGGCCTTCGATGGCCCCTGCTCGATTCTCGTGCCCTCGGTGACCAACGGCTGTCCCCGAGGATTGTTCGGCTGGGCGGGTTACATCATGGACTACTCCCGCCGGCGCCCAGAGCAACCGCCCGAAAAATTCGCCGGCGGCATCGGCTACAATGCCGCCTATCGGACCCACCTCCTCCTGGCTCTCGGTGACAGACTCGACGCGGCGCTGAACCACCATGAAGAACGACTCTTCGCCGACCTCCAATCCCAGCAACCCCGGATCCTGTTCGAACCCGCTGCGCGCCTCTGCCATGTCGGCGTCACCCTGTTCATTCCGTCACTGCGGGAACGTCTCTTCGTAGGGCTCATTCTGGGTGATGCCCGCGCGCGGCGATGGCCAATCCACCGCCGGATCCTCTACTCCCTCGCCTTCCCGCTCATTGCCGCCGTCCTGTTCACGCGCGAACTCCCCGGGGCACGCCACGCCATCTCCCGCGGCCAGACCTCCGTCGCTGTCCTGCCGATCGTGCTGCTCATCTGCCTCACGAAATCCATCGGCGAAGCGTGGGGGTACCTCTTCGGATGCCCCGAATGGGCCCATTCCGGGGAAGCCGACATCGAAATCCAACGCCTGCGCTACGCCCGCGGATTCACCCAATGACCCAACCCATCTGCACCCCCATCCGTCTCGGACTCATCGGCTGCGGAGGCATCGCCTTCTGGGCGCACCTTCGCAGCCTGCGCACGCTCTCGCGTTTCCAACTCACGCTCGCCGCAGACCCCGATCCCGCCGCCCGCCAGCGCGCCGCGACCCTCACCCGCGCCCGCCTCGTCTCCAACCCGGATGAAATCCTCCACAACCCGGACATCGATGCGCTCCTGATCGCTGCTCCCTCACAACTGCACGCGTCCCTCGCCCAACAGGCCGTCCACCATCGCAAACCCTTCTTCCTTGAAAAGCCCCTTGCCGCCTCCGCGGAGGAAGGACTCCACACGCTCCAGTCCATCCGCACCGCGGGAATCACCACCCGGCTCGGCTTCAACCGCCGATATCACCCGGTCCATCGGCTCGCCCGACAACTCCTCCGCGCCGGCACCATCGGCCCCGTACGATCCGTCCAGACCGCCTTCTGCGAAGCCGCGTCCGGAGAGGCCCTGCCCGCGTGGAAGCGCAAACGGTCCACCGCCGGAGGTGTCCTCCTCGATCTGGGCTCCCATCACTTCGACCTGCTCTGCTGGTTCCTCGACATCCCCATCGAATCCGTCCACGCCTTCACCACATCCACCCATTCGGAACAGGATTCCGCGAATGTCCACGTCACCTTCGCTGGCGGGATCACGGCGCAATCCCACTTCTCCTTCCTGAGCGGCCCCTTCGATCACCTCGAGTTCCACGGCGAACTCGGTTCCCTCCGTGTCGATCGCCATCATCCCCATCCCATCGTCCGGCTCCGGCGACGCACCCGCTACGGTCTCTCGGACGCATCCCCCACGCTTTCCCCATCGATCATCCAACACCGCCTGCTCCATCTCCTCCGGCCTGGCCACGACCCCTCGTACCGCCGCGCGTTGGACGGCTTCGCCGACGCCCTTCTGGGAAAGCCAGACGGGGGTGCCGATGCGACCGACGGCTGGGCCAGCCTTGCCGCCGTGCTCGCCGCCGAACGTTCCGCTGAAAGCGGCCAACGCATTCCCGTCCTCCTCTCCTGATCGCATGCGCATCCTCCAGGTCACCGATTGGAACCCCAGCCCGGGTGGATCCGAAGCTTACGTCGCATGGTTGCTCGCCGCCCTTCCTCGCGCAGGCCACGACGTCCGCCTCCTGACGAGCAACGCCGGATCGGCTGCGGACGGCAACGCGGACTTCGTCGCACCGGCCAGCCGTCATCCGGCGGCGCAGGTGTTCCTTCAGGTCATCAATCCCTTCGCCTACGCCACCGGCCGTCGCGCCCTCCGGGAGTTCCAACCGGACCTCGTCCACGTCCACCTCTTTGCCTACCACCTTTCGCCCGCCGTCCTGCGTGCCTTCGGGAAGACTCCCTTCATCCTGACCGTCCACGACTACAAGCCCATCTGCCCCACCGGCACGAAGCTCCTGCCCAACGGTCGCCTGTGCACAACCCCGGCCGGCCCGGTCTGCCGCAACGCCTGCCTCGGCAACCTCCATTGGCTCCGGGACCAGGTCCGGTATGCCCTCATCCGCAAATGCCTCCCGCTCGCCGCAGCCGCCCACGTGTGCAGCGAGACCATGGCCACCATCCTCCGCGCCCACGGAACCCACCCGACCGTTCTGCCCATTCCCGTCCCCGTCGACACCACCGGCTTCGTCCACCAACCCGCCGCCCACCCCCACTTCGTCTGCGTCTCGCGTCTCGAACCGGAGAAAGGTGTCGAGGTCCTGCTGCACGCCTTCGCCCGTGTCCTCGCCGCCCATCCCACCGCCCGCCTCCGGATCGTGGGTGACGGCAGCCTGCGCCCTTCCCTCCAGGCCCTTGCCTGCTCCCTCGCCCCACCTCAAGCCATCGAA
>JBIKWS010000512.1:0-3818 GCA_044356195.1 Cyanophyceae cyanobacterium | reverse complement strand
GGGCAACCGCAACCCGTTCCGCATCCAGGTCGATCCGAAGACTGGCTTCCTTTACTGGGGTGAGGTCGGACCCGACGCGGGCGGACCGGATGCGAAGCGCGGACCGGCGGGTTTCGATGAGGTGAACCAGGCGCGCAAGGCGGGGTTCTTTGGTTGGCCTTTGTTCGTCGGCGACAACCGACCGTACCGTCGGGTGAACTTTGACGAACGTCAGAAGAGTCAGGATGTGCGCAAGGCGTACGACGACATCCGCAAGAAGCGCGAGGAGCTGACGAAGAAGGGCGAGACGAACAACCTGCCCGTGCTTCCGGAGAAGCCGCCGGGTTGGGAACCCACCGGGGATTTCTGGGAGGTCTCGGCTCCGATCAACCGTTCACCGAACAACACGGGGCCGGAACTGCTGCCTCCGGCGCAACCGGCCTTCATCTATTACCCGGCGTCGGCGTCCACGCGGTTCCCCGAGGTGGGTTCCGGCGGTCGTACGGCCATGGCGGGACCGGTGTATTACTACGACGAGAAGAACCCGTCGCCGAACAAGCTCCCCAAGGAGTTCGACCACACGCTGTTCATCTATGAGTGGAGCCGCGACTGGATCATCGCGGTGAAGCTCGACGCCGATAACAACATCGCCAAGACCGCGGACGGCAAGTGGATGATGAAGCGCTTCATGCCCTCCACGAAGATCAAGCGTCCGATGGACATGGAACTGGGCGCGGACGGTTGCCTCTACGTGATCGAGTTCGGCAAGGACTGGGGCAACAACAAGGACACGAAGATCCTCCGCATCGAGTACACCGGCGGACGGTGAATCGCGGATTCCCGGTCGGACCGGGCCACATAACGAGCAAGGCGCCAACCCCGGTAACGGGTTGGCGCCTTCTTCGTTCCGGATCAGAAGACCGGGTCAACCTGCACGCCCTGCTTCCCAAGCCACGCCACCGCCGCCTCGATGACCTTGGCTTGGCCGGAGAGTTCGAGACCAACGAGACCGATGTCCGGCCCAACGCTGGCGCTGCGGATGTCGTAGATGACGTCGAAGGTGTGGCTCATCTCCCAGAGGAGCGGGCGCTGGATGTCCTTCGAGGAAAAGGTGAGCCAGTAGCGGATCGCGACGTCGGCAGTTTTCGTGGCCATGGAAACGGAATTCAGGATTTCGGCGGACTGCGAATGGTGGGCGCCGGGCACCTGATGCGTCAACCGATCTTCCCCCGCCGGGCGAGGGCACCCGGCCTGCAGCCTCATGGATTGTAGGCCACGTGCCCCCGCGTGGCGCATTGGGTGGGGCTTCAAACTCTTCCCCCGGCCTTCAATCACCTTCGCCGGCCGCCGGAAACGGATTGGCCGCCATCCGCCACTCGGCATCCCGGACCACGGCGGCATCCATCCGGGCAGGTGCGGGACCCCGGAACAACACCGCCAATCCCACAACCGATACCCCAGCGAGGATCATCGCCACCCATGCTCCCCAACCGCTTCCAGCGCGATAGGGTCGCAAGAGGCAGTTGATACGCTCCTCAAGGCCACCCGACCCTCCCCACGAGGCAACCCCCTTCATCCCCGATTCCACGCAATCCAGAAGGTCGCGGACGTACTCGCGGGCACCACCCCGATCTCCCCGAAGGACCCAACCGTCGGCGAGCTTTTCCAGTTCCAGCTCCATCCGCGCCCGCAGTCCCCACCACAGCGGATTCCACCATTGCAGGACGTCGACCACCATCCACACGCGATGCAACCAGGCGTCGCCACCGGCGACATGACCTGCTTCGTGGAGACACACACGGCGACAGACTTCATCAGACCAACCCGCGGCATGCGCTGGCACCAGCAGCCACACGCGCCGTCCCACCCAGACGGCAGGGGATCGCAATCCTGGAATGACCCGGACCACGACGTCGGCCTCCACACCGGCCCGGGAGGCTGCGTGATTCCAGGCCGCCCGCCAGGCACCGGCTTCCTCCCCGGACATCCCGTTGCGGCACCACGACCGGATCCGCAGCCAGCCGGCTCCGCGTCGCAAGAGCATCACGGTGGCACCGGTGGCCCACGCGATGATCCACGCTTGCGTCGTTCCGATCCCGCCCGCCTTCCAGAGCGCCCATTCCCGCCCTTCACTTCCGCCGTGCCAACACCACGGCAACGCCGCAAGCAGGGCCAACAACGTCATGCCCCGAATCCAGGCGCGGTTTCCCCGGGAGGCCAGCAATCGTCCCAACGCCCACAGCCAACCCATCGCCAGCGCGGCCCGCAGCCACCACTCTCCGCCCCAGGACCACTCCATCCCGAAACTCATTGGGCCCCTCCATCCCCATCCAACTTCTTCCGCAACCGCTCCAACGCCTCGGGCGACAGCTTCCGATCCTTCCGCGACAACAAGGTCTCGACCAGTGCCTCGGCCGAATCGTCGAAGAAGGTGGCCAGCAACCGCCCCAGCGCCTGCTGTCGGACCCGGTCCCGCGAAGCCGTCGGGCGATACACATAACGCCGGCCCTCCTGAACGGATTCGGCGTGTCCCTTCTCGACGAGGATCGCGAGCAATGCGCGGACGGCGGAGTAGGAAGGGGCCTCGGCCATTTCCTCCTGGATCTCGGCCGCCGTCGCGGTCCCGCGGCGCCAGAGGATGTCCATGATCTGGCGTTCGCGGCGGGAGAGCTGTTCGTGTGGATCGTGCTTCGCCACGGGCTGGATCCTGCCGTTGCGGGCTGCTTCGGCAACCTCAAAGTGCTGCTTTCTTAGCACAAGGGCGTTGACACCCTGCGCTGCGTCTGCTGGATTTTTAGCAGCATGAGATGTCCCACACGTTCCATCCTCGGCCACGTCGCCACCTTCGTCCTCCTGGCACTGCTGGCTGGCTGCGCTTCCGCGCCTGGCCCTTCGCGCGACTGGGAAGGCTCTCCGCGAAGCTTTGAGGTTCCGCCCCTGACGACCGCACCACTGACCCCAACCACGCCGGGGGCATCGGCCGGCACGGTGGATTCCGGAGGCAAGTGGGCGGCGCCGCCCGCGGACCAGCGCCCCGGATTGGCAACGAGCTTCGGTGAGTCGCGACCTTCGAAGATCACCCGCACGCAGTTCAAGCGACAGGACCGCGAACCCCGCTTCCAGACGACGATGCACTACAACAACCGCGCCGGCCTGGAGGTCCTGATGGCCCGTGGTTACGGAACGCCCACGCCCACGAACTGTCCGCTGCGCGCCGACTGGCAGAAGATTGCCTACGGGCTGCGCGGCGAGAACGGCTCCTGGCTCCCGGCTTGGAGGGCCGGTGCCCGGACCTACTTTGAAGGCCGGATCGGCGAACGCTACGCCATCGTCATCATGAACCCATCGCCCTTGCGACGCGAGGTGGTGGTCTCGGTGGACGGTCTCGACACCATGGACGGTCAACCGGCGTCGCTGAAGAAGCGCGGCTATATCCTCGAACCCGGCGAGGAGTTCGCCGTCGAGGGATTCCGGACGGGTCCCGAGACCGTGGCTGCCTTCCGCTTTGGCAGCGTCAGCGATTCCTACAGTGAACAGCGCCACGGCACATCCCGGAACGTCGGGGTCATCGGGTTGGCCGTTTTCGAGGAGTCCAACAAGGATGCGGACAAACGGGACGACGCCGATCCGTTCCCGTCCACCTGGGCCACGCCGCCGCGGAGGTAGGGGCTCACGCCAACCCCAGCGGTCCCTTGTCGCAGAACTTGGGATTTCCGAAGGCCTTCACCTCGTTTCCGACGGCATGGGCGAGCGCCATCCACAGGCGGTTGTGCGGGGTCAGGTCCAGCTTCACCGCGCGGCCGCTGCGGAATCCGAGGCCGCCGCCAACGAGGACGAAC
>JBIKWS010000029.1:0-13238 GCA_044356195.1 Cyanophyceae cyanobacterium | reverse complement strand
GTTCGGTCCCGACACCGCGGACGTGCGTGACGGGTGCATCCCACGCGGCCGTGGGCGCGGAGGGCACGAGCGGAGCAACCGTTGGAACGGGCGGCAGCGGCGGAGTCGTCATGGTCGTGGGGCCATCCGAAGAGGTCCCCGGACGGTTCCCTAGAATGGCTTGAAGTTGCCGACGTACAAACCGAAGAGGCGATGATGTTCCTCGATGCAGTAGCGGTCGGTCATGCTGGCGAGGTAATCGCACACGGCGCGCTCGAGTCCGATCTTCTCGCAGCGCTTCCGCGCCCCGGGGCCCATCTGTTCCGGGTGCTTCAGGTAGAAATGGAAGACCTCGGCCAGCATGCGGATGGCACGCTTGTTGGGCTCAGCCACCACCGGATGGTAGTAGAGGTTCTTGTAGAGGAATTTCCGCAACTGGATGTTCTGCCGGCGCCTTTCGGGACTGTACTGGACGATGGGCCGCTTGTTGCCGCGGACGTCGTCCACGGTCTTCACCTTGGCCGCCTTCAACCGTTCCTCCGTCGTGAGCACCACGTCAGAGACCTGACCGTCGATGATCTCGCGGATGGTGTAATACCGCCGGCTTTCGGCAGGGAGCTTGCCGAACTTCTTCTTCACGGAATGCGCGGCGAGGCCCCACACCTCGACCTCCTTCAGAAGCCGATCCTCGTCGAGCAGCTTGGAATCCAGACCGTCGTCGAGATCGTGGCTGTAGTAGGTGATCTCGTCCGCAAGGTTGGCGATCTGCGCTTCGAGACTCGGCTGGTGGTGCTCGAAGGTCGCACCACCCGGCGGATGGTCGAATCCGGTCTGGTGCTTCGCCAATCCCTCACGCACCTCCCAGCTGAGGTTGAGGCCGCTGAACTGCGGATACTTCTGCTCCAGTTCCTCGACGATGCGCAGGCTCTGCTTGTTGTGATCAAACCCGCCGTGCCCGCGCATCAGACGGTCCAGCATGTACTCGCCCTTGTGCCCGAACGGCGAATGGCCGAGGTCATGGGCCAGCGCGATGGTCTCCGCCAGATCCTCGTTGAGGCCCAGCGCCCGGGCGATGTTCCGCGAGATCGCCGCGACCTCCATCGTGTGCGTCAGGCGCGTGCGCAGATGATCGCCCGTGCCGTTGAGGAAGACCTGCGTCTTGTACTCCAACCGGCGGAAGGCCCGGCTGTGGATGACCCGGTCCCGATCCCGCTGGAACTGTGTCCGCCACGTGGGCGGGTCCTCGGCATGGACGCGCCCACGCGTCTCCGCGCTCATTTGTGCGTACGACGCCAGGATCTGACGTTCCCGTGTCTCCAGTTCCAATCGATCAACCGGCATACGGGACAGAGCATGCGACACGATCGGCCCCAAGCAAAGCGCGGCGCAGTGGGACGTGGCCACCAGCCTGCCCACGTCGTCTGCTACGTTTGTGGCATATCCCCAAAAGCAAAAAAGGGGCGGCGCTGATGGCGCCGCCCCGTGATTTCCCAAGCCGGGAGCTTCCCTCCGATTACTTCTTCGAAGCCCAGTCGAGGGCGTTGACGAGAAGGGCCTGGTAGGCGGGGTGACTGTGGGAGGCACCGTCGTGGCCCAGCGTGATCGCCGCGATGCGGGACTTGGGATGCTTCACGACGAAGACCATCGGGTAGGTCTTGTTCTTCTGCTTCGAGTACGCCGTGGCGAGAACCTGGATCTCGGTGCCCTTGGTGTCGGGTTCAAACCAGTAGAGCTCGTCCGCGAGGGTGAACTTCGCAGGCACGCCCTTCATGAGCGGGTGGTTGGGTTCGGTCACGGTGACCTCGAACTCGCCGTAGCGGTCGTGGCCACGGGAACCGCCACCGCACAGCTCGCGGTTGTACTCGGGCCAGTTGCCCTCCCAGTTGTACCAGAGTGACGGGTGCACAATGAGCATGCCCTTGCCGGAGCGGGCGTGATTAAGGACGGCGTCGCGCGTGGCGGCGTCGGTGAACGGCTTGTTGTTGCTCAGGTACAGGACGTCGAGGTCCTTGATCACGGGAGCGAGACCGCCGGTGGTTTCCGTGTAGTTCACGGCCGCCTTGCCGGTGGCCTTGAGCGTGGCGACGTCGGCGAGGTTGAAGAACCTCTGGAAGTCATGGGACGAACCGCCGCCCACGATGAGGGTCTTGAGGCCGGTGCCCCACTCGAACTTGGGCGCGGCCGGAGCCGCGGCCGCGGATTCGCCGCCAGCCGGCATGGGCGCGAGCAACGCGCCTTCGTTGCCGGGCAGTTCGGCGGTGATGCCCACCCAGGTTGCCGCGACGAAGTTGTTCAGGCTCTCCAGGGTGATCTTCTGCACCACCGCCCGCCCCTTCACCAGCTTGGTGAACGCGCGGACCTGCTTCCCGCCGGCCGCCAACTCGGGGACTTCCTTGGAACCCGGGACATCAAACCGGCCGATGTAGTCGGCCACCTCGATGCCATTCCGGATCATGATCTCCTCGGTGGTCCCACCGGCGAAATGCAGGGTGACCTTGGTGACCGGCAGACCCTTGGTGTTCTCGCCGTTGTACGGGTAGGCCCATCCGCCCACGCCGCCGAGGAAGTGAAGGCGTCCGATGGCCATGCCGACCTTGAGTTCGACCTTCGCGGGATAGTTCCGCGCGAGGCCCTCGGTGCCCTTCAGCACGAGCAGGTTGTTGCCGGTCGGGCTCTTCTGGAGGCTGAGGACATCGAAGGGCACATCGCCGACCTTGATGGTGCCGTGCTTGCGGAAGCGCACGGTCTCGTCCTTGGATTCCTCGTTGGCGTAGATGCCCTTGTTGTTGGCGACGTTGAACACGCCGGTCATGTCGAGGATGCGGAATCGATTCTCGTCAGCGCAGATGTAGGTCAACAAATCGCGCAGACCCTCGGCCCCGAGCTGCTCGAATCCCTCGGGCATCAACGAGCGACCGGTGTTGGTGCGCGACTTGATGTTGTCCTTGCGGATGGTGTTGTCGCCGGAGGCATCGCGGATCAGGACCTCGGCGTTGTTCTCACGATCGATGACGCCGTTGTAGGTGAGGTCGTCCTTGGTCTCGATGGAGACGGCGACGAAGTTGGGTTCAACCAACCGGTTGGGATCGACGATGTGGACCAGCAGGTCGGCGGCCCCGTGGGCGCCCATGCCGGTGAGGTTCGGGGCGAGGTTGCGTCCCTCGTTCTTGAAGACGTGGCAGCCGGCGCAGTTCGCCGTGTAGAGCTTCTTGCCGTTCTCGATGTTGCCGACCTTCTCGACCTCCGGAACGAAACGGGCGATCAGGGCCTCCTTCTCCTTCTGCTCGGGCCCCTTCAATCCGTCGATGGTCTCGTTGGCCTTGGCGGCCACGGCCTTGTCGGCGTGCGTGCGGAGGCGGTGCTGGAAGGCCGGTCCCACCTGCTGGAGGCCGATGGTCTTGTCGGCCAGCGCCTGGACCATGCGCATGGACCAGTCACCGCGCTTGAGGACCGCGCCGAAGAGCGGTTCCTGCAACTCGCCGGACACGCGCGAGAACGCGGTGACCAACTGTTCGCCCACCGCGGGTTCCGGGGTCACGCCGAGGGCCTCAATGACCCGGCGCTGCAATGCGGTGGAACCGTTGCCACCGAGCAAGGCACCGACCGACGGGATGATGCCGGCGTCGATACGACGGACACCCAGGAGGTTGATGGCGACCTGGGCGCGCTGGTCATCGGCAAGGGAGGTATCGCCCAGGCTCGTGCGCAACTTGGCGATCACGGGCTTGAGCGCCTCGCTCATGGCTCCGTTCTTGTCCCAACGGGCGACGAGCGGAAGAACCGAACCGGGCAATCCGGGCCGGCTGGACTTCAGCATGGCGCCGAGGGCCGCCTGAAGGTCAGCGCTCCAGGCAGGAACGACGTCCGCCTTGAGGGCTCCGGCCAACGTCTCGAGGGCGGATTGCTTCAACGCGTCGGCCGATGCCGGCTGCTTGGACAGTAGCGAGATCACCTGCGCCACCTGGGAGGCATCGCCCTTGTTCGCGAGGATTCGGACGGTGTGCCCGACGAAATCCGCGAGGAACGCGGGGTCCTTGGCCTGGAAGGCCGCCTGAACGAACATCGACGGATTGTTGGCCGCAACGCCGAGCGCGGCGGACTGGAGATGCTTGTCCTTGAGTTCAGGCCAGAGCGCCACGATCTCGGCGGCGATGGCCGGCGTGGCTTCCATCGAAGCCATCGCGAGGAGGGCGTTGATCTGGACGCGGGGTTCCGTGGAGCGGATGGACGCCTGGACGGCGGGACCGACCGGGCCGGAAGACGGCCTGGATCCACTGGAGGCTTCGGCGACGACCTTCAACGCGTTCTTCCGGAGCACGGGATCCGCATCGTTGAGGGCGAGGAGGAGATCCTTCTGGTCAAGCGCGCCCACATTGTTCAGGACCCACATTGCGTGCATCCGGGAAAGACTCGGCTTGCCCGCGGCGACCGCCTGGGAAAGGGCAGCCTTCGAAAAATCCGCCGGTTGCTCGGAGAGGAGCCGGTGGGCCGTCATGCGCACCCAGCCGTTCGGATGGTCCAGCAGGGCGACGAGGCCCGCGGCGTTCTTCGAGTCGAACTTCCAGGCCGGAAGCGTCTTGGCCTGCTTGTGCTGCACCTTCCAGATGCGGCCGAAATGGTGGTCACGGTCGGGACGCGTGGCGGCGTTGCGGGCACCGTGGGCGGGTCCGCGGGTGTCGTTGTGGATCGCGGCCTGGTTGTAGAAGTCGACGATGTACAACGCGCCGTCCGGTCCGATGCGCTCGTGAACCGGGCGGAACCAGAGGTCCGTCGAGGCGACAAACTCGGTCTCTTCGCGACCCGATTCCTTGGAAGCGACGTAGGTCACGCCCTTGGGGGTGAGAAGCTCGTTGTGGACGAGGCTCATCGTGGTCTCGGAGGTGAAGTGGGAGCCATTGTAACGCTCCGGCCACGCACCGCCGTTGTAGATGCAGCAACCCGCCGCCGCGGTGAAGAATCCAACCCAGTCAATCTGCACATACGCCGGACGGGTATGCTTCACCGCCGGGAAGATCTTCTGGTGATCGGGGGCCACGAAGGAGGAGCGGATGCCGCCCACGGAGGCCTTGGCGAGCGCCTTCTCCGGCATCACGACATGCAGGAAATGCTCACCGCAGGTAGCCGTCGTGTAGAAGACCTCGCCGTCCGGTGCGAAGTCGAAGCCCCACGTATTGCAGGTGCCCGCCGCATACTGCTCGATGGCGCTGCCATCGGGACGGAAGCGGATGACGCCGGCCGTGATGCGACCGAAGTCCTTCTTGCCGTCGAGGGACTTCGGCGAACCCGCCGAATACCCGACCGCGCCATAGATCCAGCCGTCCATGCCCCAGCGGAAATTGTTGATGACGGCGTGGGTGTCGAAATTCCCAAAGCCGGTGAAGAGGGTGATCTTCTCGCTGCCTTCGACCATGTCGCAGACGCCGTCGCCGTTCTTGTCGCGGAGCCAGAGGATCTCGGGGGCCTGGGCGACGATGACGCCGTCCTTGTGGAACACGAGCGAGGTCACCAGTTCGAGGCCCTCCGCGAAGACGTGCTTCTTGTCCATGACGCCGTCGCGGTTGGTGTCTTCCAGCCACGAGATGCGGTCGCGGGCGGGGCGGTCTTCCTTGTCACCGGCGGGCGTCTGGCCCGGGTTCTTGAGGAAGACGGGGGCAATCGGACGGTCGTTCTTGTTGATCGTCCGGCCGCCGGGATACTCGGGCGTCTCGGCCACCCAGACCTTGCCGCTGGGATCCCAGTCCATGGAGATGGCCTTCTCCAGCAGGGGTTCGGAGGCGATCAGCGACACTTCGAACTCCGGGTGGGTGTTGACCTTCGCGGCTGCCTTCGCGGGCGCCACGGGTCCGCCCTCCGGGTACTTCAGCGACGCGAGTTCCTCGGGCTTGCAGAATTCATCGACGTTGTCGCGCCGGCCGGCCCACGCGATCGAGCGCAGGACCATGGCCTTGTAATGCGGGCTCTGGAAGGAGACGTACTCGTGGCCGGGAAGGCTGACGATCGAACGGTAGGGCTTGGAGCCACCGGGCCAGGTCTTCTCGTAGGTCCAGATCTGCGGCGCGATCACGAACACGCTGTGGAAGCTCGTGGCCAGGACGTTCACGTCCGGCGCCATGTCGAGGTCGTAGTAGATCTCGTCCTTCCAGTCGAAGTTCGAGATGCCACGGCTCACCGGATGCTCCGTGTTGACGAAGTACACGCCGACTTCGCCCTCATACCACTTGGTCTTCTTGTCGCCATCCCAGCGCCAGGCGCCGCCCATGACCTGCTTCGCCCATTCGTGCTGGTCACCGGAAACCACGCCGTCGTGGAGGACGACCAGGCCGCCGCCGCGCTGGAGGAACTTCTCGAAGTTCGCCCGGTTCTCTCCGGTGATCTTCATGCCATCGGCCGCGAACACGACGACCACGTCGGTCTTTTCGAGCTGTGCGGCAGTCGGCAACTCCATGGCTCCGTCCACCTGGACGCCCCGTTGGCCAAGCAGTTGGGTGTATTCCCCGAGGAACCGGGGGTGGTCGTGCTGGCCGGGGCCGTGCGTTTTGATTCCGGCGCGGATGAACACGCGGAGCGGATCGGCCGCCTGGTTTGCAACGGCCAGAAGGCCGGCGAACAGGAGGCCGCAGAGGCGGATGAACTTCGTCGTCATGGCAATGGTGTCCCGAAAACGTGAACCGCGACGACAGCCCGGCCAATCAAATTCACAGCCGTTCCACGTCGCAGGTACTTTGGGATGGTGCGGTGGGAACCACGGTCGGACCATGCCGTTGCGGCACGCGTAGCTATCGGGAATCCACGTCGGTCCCCCGGCCCGGTCCGTCCCCGAACGCCTCCTTGAGCTGCTGTTCCATGCGCTTCTCGCCTGCGGCCTCGCCAAACCATTGGTGGAGGACGAGCACATTTCCAGCAGCCCACACGCCAAACCCAAGCGTCAGCACCAGCGCCTCCGCGACGGGCAGCATTCCCCACAACCGCAGGACCGCCCATCCCGCCGCGGCAGACCAGACCAGGCAGAAGTGGAGGGTGAACCAGTTGAACAAGGTCCATTCCCTGCCCCACACGAGCCCGCTCAACTTGCGTGCGGCATGTGGATAGAAGTACTCGGCTTCCATCTCGCTCGCGATGAGCACACGGGTTCCGAGCAACCGGTTGATCTGGCCTTCCAGTGCGCGGGCATGCACCCGGGCGAAATCACAGTTGCACAGGAAGAACGACGCCGTCATCCCCGCCGTCACCACCCCGATCGGCACCAGCGACAGCGCCAGCACCGAACCGTCCCGCAACGCCCACAGGATCCCCGCGGTGCTGACCAACAGCAGGGTGAAGAACTTCCGGTTGTAGGCGTACTGCATCGCCCGCATCCGCTCCAACTGGCGGGTCCAGGCGTCGTACTTCATCCGCTCAAGGTCGGTCATGGGGGGAGTTGGAAGTTTCAAGATTCAAGTTTCAAGGTTTCTGAGATCTGGGAACTGGCCACTGAAAACTCCATCTGCAGGCCACGTGCCCTCACGTGGCGGAGGAGAGCTCGAAGTTTTCAGTTTTCAAGTCCCCATCAGCCTCCTCACGTCGTCTGCTACCTCTTTCTGAAAACTGGAAACAAAAAGGCGTCGCCCCGGACCGGGGCGACGCCGTGAACGCGGACGATCGAACCGCGCTTACTGCCGCACCCGGAAGTACCGCACATCCCCCGTCGTCGGGGTCGTGTATCCCGAAGCCGCACCGGCCACGTCGGACCATCCCGTCGGGAAGGTGGTGGTCGACTGCAGCACACCGCTGCCAGTCCACGTCACGGTAACATTGCCACCAGCGGTGGAGATCCCGAGCACGGGACCTTCCGCCTGCTGGGTGTTCAGGCTGATCGCGACCTCGTCCATCCAGTGGTTGTCATTCAATCCGCCCGTGCGCGCGCCCCACGCGAAACGGCCTTCGCCAAACGGCGTGAACGCAGGCAGGGCCAACCCACGATAGACCGCGGTGTCGCCGTAGTAGAGGTCCAGCAATCCGGCACGGCTCACCCGCACCCCGATGGGCTTGAAAACGTCACCCGTGCGGAGCACCGACATGGGCAGCGATCGCGTCGCCACCTGATTGCCCTGATAGATCACCGTGATCTCCGGCGCGACTTCAGAGGCACCGTTGTCGTAGGTATCGAATCCGATGATCAGACCAGAGCCCGCACCGTCTTCACCGAAGGCCGCATCCCCGATCTCGGGACCGAAGGCGAAGCTGAAGCCGTCCGCGGGAATGTCCGTGCCGCCGCCGACACGCATCTGCCAGACGGCGACGAAGTCGGTGATCGGGCTCGGGCTCGTCGGGGTGGGCAGGATGAACGCGCCGCCCTGACCGTTCTCGGCCGTGGTGAGGGACATGTAACCGGAGTCTGCCACGCCCCCACTGGCCTGGACGGAGGCAGAGCCGATGGTCAACGCGTCGGCGGGTGTGCCGCCGTCGTTGAAGTTCACGCGGATCGCGGGAGTGTTCCCCGCGGTGAAGGCGGTGAGCACGGAGGCCTTCGCGACCCGGCTGTTCACACCACCGGCACCACTGCGCACCACCACCGAATAGGTCGCCCCATCATCGACCGCCGACAGCGCCGGCGTGGTGTATGAGGACTGGGTCGCACCCGGGATGTCCGTGTCTCCCTTCTTCCATTGGTAGGTGGAAGCGGTGGGGTTGCTGACCTGCACATTGAACGTCGCCGGGAATCCCGCGAGCACCAGGGCATCGGCCGGTTCCTGCGTGATCGAGACGGTCGCCGGAATCGTGTAGGCGAGGCGGACGTTGTCGAACCAGTAGCTGGCGTTCAGACCCCCGGTACGGGCGTACATCGCCACACGCGCGCCGCTCATCGGGACGTACCCGGGAAGCGCCAGCGACTTGAAGACCACCAGGTCACCGAAGGCCAGGTCGAGGACCCCGGCCTGCGTCACCCGGACCAAGGCCGTGCGATACTCGCCGGAATTCACGACTTCGAGGGGTACCTTGAGGGAGGCAATCGTCTGTCCACGGTACCGGACCTCGATGGCCGGAGCCTCGCCGCCGCCGTTGTCGTAGGTATCAAACGCGAGTGTCAATCCACTGCCCCCGCCATTCTCGGCATCGCCGGGTGCCGCCGCCCCAAGGCCCGGCCCGATGTTGATGCTGAAGCCATCCGCGGGAGGGGTCGTTCCATTCCCAGCGAGGACCTCAACGGCCAGAGTGAACGTCTGCAACTGCGCCCCCGATTCGACCAAGCCCGACAGGAATCCACCGCTCTGCCCGTTCTCCGACGTGGTCAGCTTGAGCACGCCGGAGTCACCCACACCGCCCGAAGCATCCACCAACGCGGATGCACCGGCGATGGTCGCACCCACCGGAAGACCGGAATTGAAGTCGAGGCTGATCTGCGGAGCGGACGGCACGGACAGATCCACCACGGAAAGCGTGGCCTCTTCACTCGTGACCACCTGACCGGCGAGGCTGACCTCTACCTTGAACTTCGCGCCTTCATCCGCAGCCGTGGCTGAGGTCACGGTATAGGTGTCGGCAGTGGCACCAGGGATAGGCGTGCCGTTGCGGAACCATCGGTAGGTCGCGCCTTCCGGCGTGTTCACCTGCGCATCAAATGCCGCAGAGCGCCCGGCAAGGACGGTGCGTGACGCCGGTTGACGGCTGACGCGCAACGGTGCGCTGAGGTAGGTGTAGAGGTTCAGGTTGTCGACCCATTGGTTCGCATTCAGTCCACCCGTGCGGGCGAAGAAGCCGAAGCGTCCGCCAGAGATCGAGCCGAAGCCCGGGACCGGATTCCGATACAGCAGCACCTTCCCGTTGAATGCCACATCCAGCAGTCCATCGGCGGTCAACCGAACGATCACCTCGGCGAATCCATCGCCGGTGACGAGGTCAGACAACGCCAACCGCGACTCGGCAATCACGGTTGAACCCCACTTCAGCGTGATGGCCGGAGCCTCACCTGTGGCGTTGTTCGGATTTCCGTCCGCATTGTCGTAGATGTCGAAGCACACCCGTAAACCCGAGCCCGCGCCCTCTTCAGCTTCCCCTGCCGGCGCATCCGGAAGGTCCGCCGCAAAGTTGAAACTCATGCCGTCCGCCGGCACATCCGATCCACCACCGATGCGGAGATCGAACCGCGCAGCGACGCCATACACCGGCGCTCCGGGGTTGAGGTCGTCGATCAGGAAGGCGCCACTCTGCCCATTCTGGCTCTCGGTCAATTGGAGGACACCCGAGTCCGCCACGCCACCCGCCGCAGAGACGAACGGCAACCATCCCGAGATCCCATCCGACGCCGTCCCTGCGCCGTACACAACCGCCGAAGCCGGCAGCAGTCCGTCGTTGAAGTTGAACGAAGCCGCGGCCACCGCGGGCAGATCGATCTGGACCACGTTGAGCACGGCTTCCTCGGAGGTGACCGTTGTCGCGCCTTCCGTTACCCGCACGGAGATCCGCGCGCCCTCATCCGAAAGGCTCGCCGCGGGAATCGAATACGTGGGGCTGGTTGCCCCCCCGATGGGTGCTCCATTCCGCAGCCACTGGATCGATGCCGTATCGGCATTGTTGAGGGTCACCTCAAAGTTCGCCGTCTTGCCCGCCAGCACCCGCTGGCTGCGCGGCCCCTGGACAATCCCCGGCTTCGGCGTCAGGAACGTCTGGACCACGAGGTCGTCCACCCAGTGGTTGGCGTTCAGACCTCCCGTCCGGGCACCGAACGCATACCGCGGCGAGGACAGCGGCTGATATCCGGGGAAGTACGTCTTCGGGATCAGGTTCTTTCCGTTGTAGGTGAGGGACAGTGCGCCATCCGCATCCACCAGGATCTCCACGGGCACGAATGCCGACGAAATCAGGTCTGCCAGCGGCAACAACGACGTGGCCGCCACCGTCTGGCCGCCCACCGTCACACGGACCGCGGGCGCCTCACCCGCGCTGTTGTTCGGGTCGCCGTCGACGTTGTCATACGTATCGAAGATGACCCGGATGCCGCCGCCTGCTCCGCCCTCGCCAAACGCCGCATCGGGAATGTCCGGACCGACATTCCACTGGTCCTCCCAGCAGGCTCTCGCCTGTGCCGGCACCCCAATCCGCCTTGCAGTCCGCTTCGCCCCCCGTTTGCAACCGCGCGTCGCATATGCGACGTCCGGATGCAAATCGAGGAGCACGGGCAGGGAACTTGTTGGACTTCCTTCAGCCTCCGGACCGTCCGAGTTCACAGTCCCAGCTTTTGAAGGCCGGGTGCCCCCACCCGGCGCAGCCCCTGATTCCACCGCGTGAGGGCAGGCAGCCTAAAAGACCGCTGCCATCACCCATCTCCCGGTCGCCAACCACAAGTGATTACCAGGTTTCGCGAGCAGCGTCCTCGGGTTGATATCCGTCCCCTGCATGAATCACAGCGGTGAAGCGGAGCCGAAAGTCCTCTCCGCGTCGTACGGTCACCACGCTCGCCGGCCCCTGCTTCATCGCCGCGCGTCCAAATGGATTCGCAACAAACACGCCGTAATCCCGGTTGTGCCACCAACTCCCGCGAAAATTCCCGGCATCGGGCACCAGCGTGATTCCAACAGCGTTTCCCCCGACGACGCCGGAGTAGTCACACCACTCGGCTTCCTGCCCCCAGGTCCGGCCTGCCCCCCGGAGACCGGAACTGCTGGTCACGATCCCCCCGTTCTTCTCGGTGATCGCCGTCGCCACACGCGCTCCGAAACCCATTTCCTCCTGATCGCCAAAGGTAAAGTCCCCTGCGTCCGCCCGGAACGTCGCCTCCCAGTCGATCCTCCAGGCGTTCGTCCGCGCACGGAAACCGATGCGGGTCACGAGCTGGCACAGCTTCCTCCCGTCCGGAGTCAGCAGACGGCTTTCCGTGGTGAAACCCAACCGGCCTTGACGGAGTGCCGGAGGCTCCACGAATCCGACATGCTCCATCCGCCCCTTGTTCCTCCAGAAATCCACACCGCTGATGTCCCCGAAGGCCAGCCACAAGCCCGGGTGCATGGTGTCATGGTCGGTGGCATCGGTTCCTGGAACCGGCGGATGCGACCGGGTGACCTGGATCCCGTCTGGAGCACGAACATTCGCGAGGTGCGGACGCAGGATCCTTGGGTCTCCGAACACAAAGTCGGCCACGCGCCTCCCCCCGTGCAGGACGACCACCCGATCCGACTGCTCCAACCAATGGAAGCCGTCCTTGGGATCCGGACCCGCTGCAGCGCCTCCTCGTGGCGGGGAGGTCGGAGCGGATTTCTGCTGGAGAAGGTAAGCCGCCAGATCCGCCACGTGACGCGGGGAAAGCAACGTGTCGTAAGCCGGCATGGCGGAGGTCGACGCCCTGGAACGTGACGTGACGCGCTCTTTCTGGATGGTCCGTCGCTCCCCGTTCGCCAGTCCAAGCGTCAGGCTCAGCCCACTTTCCTCGATGAGGATTCCCGACTGTTCACCCTCGGCCGTGACCACCGTCTGCAACTGGAAGCCCTCGGTGATGACCGCGCTCGGCATGAGTATCGACTCCACCAGATGACGGGCGCTGGCCCGATCTCCGACCGTCGCCAGGTCCGGCCCGAACGCATTCCCGGATCCTGTCAACCGATGGCACTGGACGCACCCCGCTCCGCCCGTCGCGTGGAACAGCCATTCCCCGCGTTGGGCGTCCCCTTGGTTCAGCATCGCCAGCACGGCTTCGATCCCCGTCGGAGTCGCCGGTGCGGATAACGGCAGTGGCTCCAACACGACCAGGTAGTTCCCTTTGCCCCCCACCTTGCCGTCGTCGGTGTTCCCGCCGAGTTCAATGATTCCTGCCGGGTAATCCCGGGAAAGCGGGCGCCCGCGCACCAACGCCTTCTCCCCGCCTGCCCCGGCTTTCTCCAACCACAGCGCAGCCACCGCCTTCACCCCGGAATCCGCATCCGCCACCAGCGCTCGCACCTCACCTTCCTTGAGTGCGTGCGATTCCAGCAACGCCAGCAAGGCTGCCTTCCGCACCGCGGGCCTCGGATCCGTCAATCGCCCCCGCAAGGCTGCGGGTTCCTCCAACCTCCGGAGGGCCTGCCAGCCGGCGTAAAAGACGGTCCGATCTGATTCTCCGGTCATCGACGCCAGCAGCGATGAGGCCTGGGCCGCTTTGCCAGCCACGGCCAACGCGGCAATGGCTTCCCTCCGCAGACGCGGTTCCGGGCTCCGAAGCTGATCCACGACGGCATCGGACAAATTTCCGGCCCGCCCGCGACAGCGGTGGGCCAGGATGCGAACCGCCTGCAAACGCAGGTTCAGGCTCG
>JBIKWS010000028.1:0-13248 GCA_044356195.1 Cyanophyceae cyanobacterium | reverse complement strand
CATGGCGGAACTGGAGAAGCTGCTGCCGTCGCACATCTCGAAGATCTATTATCCGATCGACCGGCTGAAGTACGTGAAGCGGGCGATGAACCTGATCCATCCGGAGGCGGTGATCCTGGTGGAGGCGGAGATCTGGCCCAATTTCCTGTGGTACCTCCGGCGGCGTGAGGTGCCGCATTTCCTGGTGAACGCCCGGTTGTCCGAGCGTTCCTTCCGGGGTTACCGGCGGTTTGGGTTCCTGTTCCGGGATCTGTTTGCCGGGTTTGATGGCGTGGGGGCGCAGAGCGAGGCCGATGCCGTGCGGCTCCGGGAGTTGGGATGCCGGGCGGAAGCGGTACGGGTGGTGGGCAGCCTGAAGTTCGAGGCGGCAAAGCTGACCGAACGCCGGGTGCTGGACGTGCCGGGGATGCTGCGACAGCTGGGTGTCCCCGAAAACGCCTTGATCTGGGTGGCCGGCAGCACGTTTGCCGGCGAGGAGGCTATCCTTGGCGAGATCCTCATGCGACTGCGGAAACGGTTCCCGAACCTGTTCCTGATCGTGGCGCCCCGGCATCACGAACGCGGACGTGAAGCCGGGGAGGCGTTGGCGGCAAGCGGCGTGCGGTTCATGTACCGCACGGAAGTGACGGCCAAGGTGCAGAAGGCTCCGGGTGAACTGGACTGCCTGCTGGTCAACACGACCGGAGAGCTCCGGTTTTTCTACGCGGTGGCCGACCTCGTCTTTGTTGGTAAGAGCCTGACCGCGCAAGGCGGCCAGAATCCCATCGAGCCGGCTGCGCTCGGCAAGGCGGTGGTTTTTGGGCCACACATGCAGAACTTCCCGCAGGTCGTGCCGCAATTCCTGGCACGCGGCGGGGCCATCCAGATAGCGGACGCCGCCGAACTGGAGAAGACCTGCGAAGCCCTGCTGGCGGATCCGGCGCGACGCGCGGAGCTGGGTCGCATCGGTCAGGAGGTCGTCCGCGACAACCTTGGGAGCCTCGACAAGACCGTAGAGATGATCGTGGAACACCTTCCGCCGTGTTGAGGCGGGAGCAGGAGTTTCAAGGTTGAATCCGCGGTGCGTTGGATCCATCCAAGGGCACCGCATGAACCTGCTTCGATCTGCCACCGTTGTTTCCGTTGCCAGTCTCGCCGTACTCGCCCTGGCGGCGGACCCCAAGGACACCCCACCCCCCGTCGTGACGCCCGCAGCCACCTTCTCCGATGGTGCCGGAGCACCCGCGGACGCGATCGTGCTGTTCGACGGGAAGGATCTGTCGAGATGGAAGTCGGAGAACGGCGGCGAACCCAAGTGGACGCTGGTGGGCGGGGCGATGCAGGTGAATGGCGGCGGCCTGATGACCCGGGAGGAATTCGGCGACATCCAGCTGCATCTGGAGTGGGCGTCCCCGGCCGAGGTCAAGGGGGACGGACAGGGTCGCGGCAACAGCGGGGTGTATTTCCAGGGGCGTTACGAGATCCAGGTCCTCGATTCCTACCAGAATCCAACCTACGCGAACGGCCAGGCCAGCGCGTTCTACGGGCATTCGGCACCGCTGGTGAATGCGTCGCGCAAGCCGGGGGAATGGCAGACCTACGACATCGTGTTCCGGGCTCCCAAGCCGACGGCGGATGGCAAGGTCCAGCCGGGATCGTTCACCGTCTTCCACAACGGCATGCTGGTTCAGGACCACATCCCGATCCCGGGTGCCGCGACGACCTCGGCCAAGTTCACCGGTGTCGCTCCGACCGGGCCGATCATGCTCCAGGACCACGGAAATCCCGTGCGATACCGCAACATCTGGCTGCGCAAGCTCGCTCCGGCACCGGCGAAGTGACCGCAACGGGGGGAAAGTTGCCCGCCGGCACCGGGAGCGCGTCATTGCCAACCTTCGCAAGGGTCCCGTAGGTTGCACTGGCGCCAGCCGTTCACACGGCCCGTCCCGGAAATGTCCGAATATCGCGTCCAATTTGAGGTCTTCGAGGGCCCGCTCGACCTGCTCCTTCATCTGGTGAAGAAGCAGGAGGTTGATATCTACCAGGTCAACCTCCTGCGCATCGCCACCGAGTTCGTCACGTACATCGAGCAGATGCGCGAACTCGACCTGGAGATCGCGGGCGAGTTCGTGGTGATGGCGGCCACCCTGCTCTACATCAAGAGCCGCGAACTGCTTCCGGTGGACAAGCAGGTGGCGGTCGCCGTCGAGGACGAGGACACGGAAGACCCGCGCTGGGAACTCATCCGACGTCTGGTCGAGTACAAGAAGTTCAAGGACGCCGCCGCCCGCCTGCAGGAGCGCGAGTCGTTGATGGATTCGATTTACGAGCACCGACCAGCCCGGCCCGAACTCACGGCTCCTGAGCCGGTCCGTCGCGAGGCGGCCTCGGTCTTCGATCTCGTCAACGCCGTTGCAACCATCCTCAAGCGGTACAACGAGCGCACGGACGTCCGCGAGATCCAGGCGGATCCCTACACTGTCAGCGAGAAGATCGATTACCTCCGCCAGCTTTCGGTGGGACGGCCGCGGTTCCCGTTCAGCGAACTCTTCGCCTCGGCCCGGAGCCGTGCGGAGGTCGTTGTCACCTTCCTCGCCCTGCTGGAGCTGATCCGCATGAAACTCTTCATCGCGGTTCAGACCGAGCAGTTCGGCGAGATCGAGGTGGCGCTGGCACCCACGCCGCCACCCGGCAGTGTTCCAACGCCGTCGGAGGCTGCGGCAGACGGTGCGATCCCCGTGGACACGTTGCCTCCCCAGTCTCCGCCCGCCGACATCGTCGAGCCCACGCCACCACACGCCCCCGACCAGCTTCCCGAAGCCAATCCGGTCGGGTCCGATACCGAAACTCCCCAGACCGCCTGAACCATGGAGCTGAAGTCCATTCTCGAAGTCCTGCTGTTCACCTCGCAGAAGCCGCTTTCACCGACGGAACTGCGCGATGTCCTCAACCGTGCGGCGGACGAGGAAGGTGCGGAGGAACATGTGAAGGCGCTGCGCAAGACGCCACCGGAGGACATCGTGGCGGCGCTGGAGACGCTGGCGAAGGAGCACGATGCAGCCGCGCGGAGCTATCGCCTGGTGTGCGTGGCTGGCTCCTGGCAATTCGTCACGCAGCCGGAGTACGCGCCGTGGCTGCGAAGTTTCCTGGGAGTGAAGGCGCGGCCGTCCCGGCTTTCGGCCCCGGCCCTCGAAACACTGGCCATCATCGCCTACCGCCAGCCAATCACCCGCGCCGAGATCGAACAGATCCGCGGCGTGGCCGTGGACGGCGTCATGGGCACGCTCAAGGAACGGAACCTCGTGGTGGAAGCAGGCCGCGCGGATGTCATCGGGCGTCCGATGCAGTTCGCCACCGGTCCGGCCTTTCTGGAGTACTTCGGATTGCCGAACCTCGACGGACTTCCCGCGGCCGACGAACTCCGGCGGATCCCGGTCCAGCGACCGGAAGCCCTGTTGACCGTCGACAACCATCTGGCCACCGCGCCCGCCGAACCCACGCAGCAGGAACTGCCCGTGGACACCGTCGATCCCTCCGTGAACGCCCCCGCGGCAACAGTGGATGTTCCCCCAGCCGAGCCCTCTGACCCCGCCTCGTAACCTCGTTGGCTACGATCGTAGCAGTCGAGGTCAGGAAGCTGTGGGAAGGAGGAGTTTGAATTTTCCAGATTGAAGCCGGGTGACCTCACCCGGCGGAGGCACAATCTTTGGCCTTCCAGCGCTGGAAACGTTCCCGGCGGTTTGCGTATGGTTTCCGGACCATGTTTTCACACGTTGTCATTTTCTGGACCGATCCCGCGAATCCGACCGCCGCCGATGAACTGGTGGCAGGGGGGCAGAAGTACCTGAAGTCGATCCCGGGCGCCCTGCAGTTCCACATGGGCAAGATGGTCGGAAGCCATCGGCCGGTGGTGGACCAGTCGTACCAGGTCGCGCTGAACCTGATCTTCCCCGACAAGCAGGCGCAGGACGATTACCAGGTGCACCCGGAGCACCTGAAGTTCGTGGCCGAGTGCAGCAAGCTGTGGAAGAAGGTTACCGTTTACGACTTCGCCTGAGTGGGGAGTCAAAGGGGTGAAAGCCCGCCGCGTGGGGGCACGCGGCCTAAAGTCCAGGTTTCCAATCTTCAGTTCTGTGGCGATTGGGAACTCCCCTCCCGCGCTTCGTCCCACGTGATCGCGAAGCGGGCGAGGTACTTTCCGAGGCGATCGGCATCGTTGGCGTGTTTGCGCCCCTCGCGAGTCACGCGGAAGAGGACGCGTCCGGCGTCCGACATGGTCCGGGAGGCGCGGCAGACACGGAGGACATAACCCAGCTGGACTTGGTCAAACGGATCAAGCTGGGCGACGCGTTCTTCACCGAGAACCTGCTTCAACAGGTCGGCATCGGCAGCTCCGGTGCCCGTGCCGGATTCACCACGATCCGTCCAGGCCAGCCGGAGGCGTCCGATCTCCTCCTCCATGACCTCACGGCTGATGCGGCCGCCCTGGGCGAGGGTTGCCATGCGGGTAACAGCGGCGTTGAGATCGCGGAAGTTCGCGCGCCAAGGCGCTTCGGGACCGTGGGCAAACTTCAGGAAAGCTTCGCGCACCTCGCGGCTCATGGTGACGCGTGTGCCTTGGCGACGTGCGAACTGTTCGAGTTCGTAATCGAGGTTCGGGCCGATGTCCTCGGCGCGATCGCGGAGGCCCGGCAGACGGAAGGTCCAAAGGTTCAGGCGGGCAAGCAGATCTTCACGGAAGCGACCCTCGGCCACGCGTCCGTGCAGGTCGCGGTTGGTGCCGGTGATAAGCTGGAAGTCGCTCTTCACCTCGCGATCGCCGCCGAAGGGAAGGAAGCGCTTGTCCTCCAGCGCGCGCAGCAACATGGCTTGTTCGTCCAGACCGAGTTCGCCCACCTCGTCGAGGAACAGCAGTCCGCCATCGGCCGACCGGAGCAGCCCGGGCCGATCCTTCAACGCGCCGGTAAACGCCCCCTTCACATGACCAAACAGGGCGCTCATCGCGGCATCGCCGCGAAGGGTCGCGCAGTTCACCTCGACGAAGCTCCCGCCGATCTGGTGCCGGGCCTTCTTCAGTTCATAAATCCTTCGCGCCAGCTGCGACTTCCCGGCACCGGTGGGTCCCATCAACAATACCGGATCCTTGGAATGCACGGCGACGTGCTCGATCTGTTCGATGAGGCGGTTGAACTGCACGTTGCGCGTGTCGATGCCGCTCTTGAGGAGGGAACGCGCCTCGGTGGCCTCCTTCTTGAAGCGCGCCGCGATGCGGTCGTACCGGCCGAGGTCGAGGTCGATGATGCTGTAGAGCCCCTCGGCCGAACGGGTCTTGCGGTCCTTGGGGGACGTCTGGATCAGGCGGGCAGGGAAGTGCCGGCTTTCCGTCAGCAGGAAGAGGCAGATCTGCTGGACGTGCGTCCCTGTCGTGATGTGTACGAGGTAATCCTCCGTATCGGGATCGAAGGGATACGACCGGGCGAACTCATGCAGGGTCGCGAAGACCTCTTCGAAGTCCCACGGATCACGCAGCGCCTGCGCATGAAGCCGCGTTGACGTGCCGGGCGAGACCCGACCGATGTCGGCGGCAACGCAACCGGCGATGTCGGTGTGTTCGCCCTGATGCATGATCTCGACGCGGCTGACTTCGAGGTCCTCGTGCTGGCAGAGCGAGACCGTCGGCCGCCACTTCTGCCAGCGTTCGTCGCGGAATCCGGAGTCTAGGATGCTGCCCAGGATGCCGAGGATGACGGTTTTCTTGGTCTTCATCGCTTATGCACGATGAGTTTCGCCGGTGCTCGATGAATGGCGAGAGCGGAGTCCGAGGGGCTCCCGGGCCATTTCAGAGATCACGCAAAACCTGTTGGCTACGACGACTCTTTGTCGGCTCGGACTTCGTTCTCGATAGGCACGTCCCGCATACGGGGCCCCGAGGTCCACCCCGTCGAGTTTGGCTCCGGCACCCTCCCAATCACCGGGAGCGCTGGCCGGGAGCCAATGCGGAAGGAAGGCATCTTTCTCGAAGCTGCCTCCGTCAGCCGCTGCGAAGAACTCCAGATCCGTGAAGCGCGACTCCCGAGAGTAATCGAAAACATGCCTTGAGGATCCCCACCAGCCACGTCCGTTCGCGCGTACCATCGGGCGGCATCGCCTGGTTGCTCCGGTACTTCGGCACCGAAGCCGTGATCGGCCGCGTTGCTTTGCGTTCGCTCCCTTTGCATGCACGGCGATCACGACGCCGGATCGCCCGCTTCCCGCGTCCGCGCCATCGAACAGACCACGCCGCCGGCAAAGGATCTCGCGGACCGGCCTGCCGAATCTCGCAGCGTCATCTACCAGAGCGTCGAACACAGCTAGACGCCAGAGACGCTGACCCAGAGGCTCGCTTGGCTCGACCGGACGCCTGAGCCCGGGAAGGCTATCTCCGGAGATCGCTGACGCCGCCCGGCAGATGGTGCAGGGTCATGACCTCCGCTGCGGAAAGGGCACGATTGAATACGGCGAGGTCATCCATCCATCCGGTGTAGGCAAGCCCAAGCATCATCACGGACTGGGAAAGGTCCCAGTGGAACGTCTGTTCGCGGGCGGAGATCGATCCAGAGGGGACGCCGTCGACATACAAATGGCAGACCCCATCCGGTCGTCCCGTGTTGAAGTTCTCCCAAGTGAAGGCCACATGGTTCCAGCGGTCGCGTCGGAAGGGTGGACGCAGGACGCGGGCGAGTGGCTTCTCCTCCATCGGCATCTTGCCCCAGTCGCGGTTGTTGGGATTCCAGACCCCCTTGTCTGCATAGACGCCAAGGCGCATCTCCCTCGGCTTTTCGTCCTTGGTGAATTCCACGAAGAATGAGGCGTCGTCCCACGACTTCGAGGTGACCTGGATGACATCGCTGTAACCGGGCTCGATATCCTCGTCTGGAGTGACACGGAGCCAAAAGCTGACGGTTCCGGACCAGCGGTTTGTTTGGTACGGGAAATTACCAGGAACCCGGTATCCGACGACCTGGTCGATCTTCTTCTCGAAACGGAGTGCGTCGCCGAATCGGCCGACCCCTGGAGCGAGGATTACAGTCTTCTCCGGCGGCAAACCCGGTGAGGTGATGCGTGGTGCACCCCAACTCGGTCCTGTCTGGATACGACGATCTCCTCCTCCCAAGGCCGCATCGGCGGTGCCGTCGAACGGCGCATGGAAGACAAGTGATGACGCCAGCCGAGAGGATGGTTGAAAGGTCGAACAACCGGCCACCAAGGCTAGCACTAGGGTCGGAACAAGGCGCCGCATCGGGTAAGAATGGTTCGGCATGATGACACTTTGAAGTTTGGAGAAACAGGATTGGGGCTTTCCAGCTTGGAGTCGGGCATGATCTCGCAGTTTCGTCGTCGGTCGACGACGCCTTGGACGCCTCTGAAATCACGCTATTGGTGCGGGTCGACACGCAATGTTCTCAGGCACTTTCAATGGCACCTACAAATGCCTTGGAAACTCGTCATCCACGTCGAAACCCGCAATCCAAGACGAAGAAGTCGGGATTGAGGCCTGCCAAGGGCGATCGCAACTTCGCCAACTCTGATTCCGGGCCGTGGATTTCAAGACGAACGAGGGATGAGATGCCGAGGGCTTCCTCAAGCAAGGGCTTGACGTTCGCCAGATGGGCAAGCACTGCCTCAGCGTCGGTGTATCCCTCGCGGCAATGCGCCACGTTCCCACAGAAGGTGAAACCGTAGTACAGGCACCCTTCTTCGTCGGATGTCTTTGCAACGAAACGGGCGCAAAGAGCTTTGAATGCCACAAGCCGATCATCCTCGACTCGGAAATAAGGAACGATGCTGCAGCAGAGGTCTCCGTTTGACATGATTCCGATTTAGCGAATTGGGACGCGCATCGCCAGTTCCAACAGCGTCGGAGTCACGATCCGCAACATTCGCGCACAAGCACCCGTCGGGAAGTTGGCCGTTCCCAAGCTCCGTGATAATAGTGACAGAACAGTGAAAATCATCTCGTGGAACGTGAATGGGCTCCGGGCTGTTCTCCGAAAAAACTTCCTCGAATATCTCAAAAGCGAAGACCCAGATATCCTCTGCGTGCAGGAGACAAAGGCGAGGCCGGAGGACGTGAATCAGGAATGGCCATCGCCTTACAAGGCTTTCTGGAACAGCGCCGAAAAGCGCGGCTACTCGGGAACTTGCATCCTCACCAAACACCATCCGATGCGCGTATCCACAGGTATCGGAATCAGCCAGCACGACGGCGAGGGAAGGGTGATTCTCGCCGAGTTCCCAGCCTTCCAACTTGTGAACGTCTACGTCCCAAACTCGCAGAGGGAGCTGACAAGACTCCCATATCGCCAAACGTGGGACCGGGATTTCCTTGGTTTCTTGCGTTCACTTCAAAGGGACAAACCCGTGGTCGTATGCGGCGACTTCAACGTTGCACACACCGAACTCGATCTGACCCATCCAAAGGCGAATACACGGAACCACGGCTTCACCACGGAAGAACGCGAAGGCTTTCAGTCCTTCTTGAACGCGGGCTTCATGGACACGTTCAGGCAGTTCCACAAAGAAGGGGGGTACTACACCTGGTGGAGCCCAATGAACCGCGCTCGCGAACGCAATGTGGGCTGGCGTATCGACTACCTCCTGATTTCTGAAGGACTCCGACCAAAACTGATGGAAGCGTTCATTCGGAAGGAGATTGGTGGGTCTGATCACTGCCCGGTCGGGGTTACAATAGAATAGGATGTTTGAGGACACTGAATCCGATTGTTAATACATGCTGTGCAATTGCTTCTGATTAAAAAACCGGACGCCCCCTGTGGTGCCACACATTTGCATGCGTAACGCTACACCCCAGTCGAATTGCTATCGAAACGAAGAAACTGACGCAAGGTCGTTGGCCAAGGCTGAAAGCCGATTCACGACGAAAAGATGAGAAAATAGCAGCAATACGGGCCAATTTGAACAGATGCAGAGGTCGAAAGGCAGAACGAAGGTGGCTCACAGAACAAGGTTCTTTAAAATAATTGGAGAAACACCTTGTGGTTCCAGAGAGGCCCCGCTAATTTGTCGTCGTTCTTTGCGACTACAAAGCGCAGCACGGTAAGCGATGATAAAAAGTCAGGCTGCTTATTCAAAACAAGCAGCCGCATTCTTCGTCGTCTGATATTGCTGTTACAGTTGTTGCTCGTTCCTTGAAATTTGAATTGTGCGATGAGAGAGTCCTGATGTGGATGCGATTAAAACCGTATCCGCATCGAAATGTAGATAGTCAGTTGAGTTTGAGTATCGGCTGAAAAGCCGATGCCGGACGAACTTTCAACGGAGAGTTTGATTCTGGCTCAGAACGAACGCTGGCGGCGTGGATAAGACATGCAAGTCGAACGCTGGATTGTGTGTAGCAATACTCGCAGTCCGGAGTGGCGTAAGGGTGCGTAACACGTGGGTAATTTGCCTGGAAGCCCGGGATAACTCCGAGAAATCGGAGCTAATACCGGATGTGATCAATGGCTGGCATCAGTTGTTGCTCAAAGTCGGGGACCGCAAGGCCTGACACTTCCAGATAAGCCCGCGGCCTATCAGCTAGTTGGCGGGGTAACGGCCCACCAAGGCTAAGACGGGTAGCTGGTCTGAGAGGACGACCAGCCACACTGGAACTGAGACACGGTCCAGACACCTACGGGTGGCAGCAGTCGAGAATTTTTCACAATGGGGGAAACCCTGATGGAGCGACGCCGCGTGGGGGATGAATGGCTTCGGCCCGTAAACCCCTGTCATTTGCGAACAAACCTGGTGGTTGAACAGACTGCCAGCTGATAGTAGCAGAAGAGGAAGGGACGGCTAACTCTGTGCCAGCAGCCGCGGTAATACAGAGGTCCCAAGCGTTGTTCGGATTCACTGGGCGTAAAGGGTGCGTAGGCGGTGGGGTAAGTTTGAGGTGAAATCTCCGGGCTCAACCCGGACAAGCCTTGAATACTATCCTGCTAGAGGATCGGAGGGGAGACTGGAATTCTCGGTGTAGCAGTGAAATGCGTAGATATCGAGAGGAACACCAGTGGCGAAGGCGAGTCTCTGGACGATACCTGACGCTGAGGCACGAAAGCCAGGGGAGCAAACGGGATTAGATACCCCGGTAGTCCTGGCCCTAAACGGTGCGCACTTGCTGTGGGCGGATTCGACCCCGCCCGTGGCGAAGGAAACCCGATAAGTGCGCCGCCTGGGGAGTACGGTCGCAAGATTAAAACTCAAAGAAATTGACGGGGGCCTGCACAAGCGGTGGAGTATGTGGCTTAATTCGATGCAACGCGAAGAACCTTACCTGGCCTTGACATGCACGTGGTAGAAGCGTGAAAGCGTAACGACCCCGCAAGGGGAGCGTGCACAGGTGCTGCATGGCTGTCGTCAGCTCGTGTCGTGAGATGTTGGGTTAAGTCCCGCAACGAGCGCAACCCCTGCGTCCTGTTGCCACCCGGTCGAGAGACTGGAGCACTCTGGACGGACTGCCTCGCTTCAACGAGGAGGAAGGTGGGGATGACGTCAAGTCAGTATGGCCCTTACGGCCAGGGCTGCACACGTACTACAATGCCCGGCACAGAGGGGCGCAATCCAGCAATGGGGAGCAAATCCTTAAAACCGGGCCCAGTTCAGATTGTCGGCTGCAACTCGCCGGCATGAAGCTGGAATCGCTAGTAATGGCGCATCAGCTACGGCGCCGTGAATACGTTCCCAGGCCTTGTACACACCGCCCGTCACATCATGAAAGCCGTCTGTACCCAAAGCCGCCGCGCTAACCGCAAGGAGGCAGGTGCCTAAGGTATGGATGGTGATTGGGATGAAGTCGTAACAAGGTAGCCGTAGGGGAACCTGCGGCTGGATCACCTCCTTTCTAAGGAGACATCATGCAGGACATCGTGCCTGCAAGGTCGGACCATTCCTGAGGGAATGGTTGGACATCGCTCATCGCACAATTCGGATTTCAGGGAAGCTCTTTGAACGCGTGCGGTTCTATCCAACACCGGCGGATCGCCGATGGGGCTGTAGCTCAGTTGGTAGAGCGGTAGCTTTGCAAGCTATAGGTCAGGAGTTCGAATCTCCTCAGCTCCACCACCTCCGGCCGATCTGGGCTGGCGTTGGTGAGACCGACAGGCCTGTAGCTCAGTTGGTTAGAGCATGCGCTTGATAAGCGCAGGGTCACTGGTTCGAATCCAGTCAGGCCTACCACGCGATCGGATTTCGGCTGTAAGAGGCCGTCGTTCTTTGAAAATTGCATACATGTTAGGGCAACAGTAAATCGCTGAGAGGGTCCAACTCGACAGAGTTGGAAGCCAGATATTTGCGATCAAGCTACTAAGGGCAAGCGGTGAATGCCTTGGTGCCAAGAGGCGATGAAGGACGTGGTAAGCTGCGATAAGTCACGGGGAGCTGCAAACAGGCGTTGATCCGTGAATTTCCGAATGGGGAAACCCATCCTGGTCTCCAGGATGCCGCCGGATGAATTCATAGTCCGTCGGCGCGAAACCCGCTGAAGTGAAACATCTCAGTAAGCGGAGGAAAAGAAAACGAAGTGATTCCGTAAGTAGTGGCGAGCGAAAGCGGAACAGCCTAAACCGGAGGGACTTGTCCTTCCGGGGTTGAGGGACCTTAATGTGGGAGACATGAAGCGAGTCGAACGACTTGGAAGAGTCGGCCAGAGAGCGTGACAGCCGCTTAGGCGAAGTGAATTGTCCCCTAGAGGTATCCCAAGTAGCGCGATGCACGTGAAACTTTGCGCGAATCCGTCCAGACCACTGGATAAGGCTAAATACTCCTTGGCAACCGATAGTGAACTAGTACCGCGAGGGAAAGGCGAAAAGAACCCCTGCGAGGGGAGTGAAATAGATCCTGCAACCACTTGCCTACAATGTGTCGAAGCGCCGCAAGGCGTGACGGCCTGCCTTTTGCATAATGAGTCTGCGAGTTATTGTCCGTGGCCAGCGTAACCTCTTGGGAACGCGAAGCGAAAGCGAGTACGAAATGTGCGGCCAGTCGCGGGCAATAGACCCGAAGCGGAGGTGATCTACTCTTGAGCAGGTTGAAACCAAGGTAACACTTGGTGGAGGACCGAACTCGTGAATGTTGAAAAATTCTGAGATGACTTGAGGGTAGGAGCGAAAGACTAATCAAACCCCGTGATAGCTGGTTCTCCCCGAAATCGCTTGAGGGCGAGCGTTGGGAAAGTAAACCGAGGAGGTAGAGCACTGGATGGCTTAGGGTCCACACCAGGATGCCAAAACCAATCAAACTCCGAATTCCTCGGGATCCATTACCCCAGCATTCAGACGGTGGGGGATAAGCTCCATCGTCGAGAGGGCAACAGCCCAGACCGCCGGCTAAGGCGCCTAAATGCCGCTAAGTGGAAAGGATGTGACGTTACTTAGACAGTGAGGATGTTGGCTTAGAGGCAGCCATCATTTAAACAGTGCGTAATAGCTGACTCATCGAGTGATGTCGCGCCGAAAATGATTGGCGATAAGCAGCATGCCGAAGCCGCGGGATCCAAGACGGTTCGCCGTATTGGATCGGTAGGGGAGCGTAATCGTGACGGTGAAGATTGTCTGGAAGGACGGTTGGAGTTGCGATTAGTGAGAATGCAGACACGAGTAGCGATAAACCGGGTAAGAATCCCGGTCGCCGTAAACCCAAGGTTTCCTGGGCCAGGTTCGTCCTCCCAGGGTTAGTCGGGAGCTAAGACGAGGTCGTAAGACGTAGTCGATGCACAGCCGGTCAATATTCCGGCACCAGACTGGGTCAAACCGTTGGTGACGCAGAGAGAAAAGCGGACAAGTCATTGAAAGACAGAGCCTAGGGGCAACCCGAAGCGTGCCGCCGGACAATCTGCCTAGAAAACCCAACGGCCCTTTCCCAGCCTGCCCGTACCGCAAACCGACACAGGTGGGTGAGTCGAATAGACTAAGGCGCGCGAGAGAGCCCTCTCTAAGGAACTCGGCAAATTAACCCCGTAACTTCGGGATAAGGGGCGCTGACTTCGGTCAGCCACAGTAAATTGCGTTTAGCGACTGTTTAACAAAAACACAGCACTCTGCCACGTCGTCAAGACTACGTATAGGGTGTGACAAGTGACCAATGCGGAAAGATCAAGGCAAGTTGTCAGCCGCAAGGCGAAGCTCCGAACCTAAGTCCCCGTGAATGTCGGCCGTAACTATAACGGTCCTAAGGTAGCGAAATTCCTTGTCGGGTAAGTTCCGACCTGCACGAATCTTGTAACGACTGAACGAC
>JBIKWS010000510.1:0-3830 GCA_044356195.1 Cyanophyceae cyanobacterium | reverse complement strand
GGGCGGCACCGTGGTCTACAACGGGACGACGATCGTCTACACGCCACCGACCGGCTACAAGGGCGGTGACAGCTTCGTGGTCCGACTGAGCGACGGTCGTTGCACCGTGTTGTCCAACAGGATTGCCGTCACGATCAATGCCCCGGTGGGCAACCTGGTGGGGGCTGAATTCCACAGAGCGGGTTCGGGCCTCGAAATCTATCGGTCGCGCCGCTTTGGTGGGCGGGACATCTACTTTTCGGCGGATGACGGTGTGACCTGGACCTTCCTGGGGCGTGTGTATGCGACCGGGAGGACGACGTTCATCATCCGCTACGGAACGCCCAGGACGGGTCACTACCGCTTTGTCCCGGCCCCGTGAACCCGAACACCCAGAAACCTTCCATCACCACTGCCATGACTACATTCAAGACAGCCGCTGCGGTGTTCCTGATCGCCATCGCGGGTGCCGCGCGGGCGGCCCTCACGGAGAGTGTCCACCGGGACGTGGACGTGCCCGTTCCGGACGACGCCCTCCTGGGTGCCGGCGACACATTCGACTTCACGAGCACAATCCACGGCATCGTGCCCAACGCAACCTGGACGGGGGTCCGGGTGAACCTGGAGATCGCGGGCGGATTCAACGGGGATCTGTACGTGTACCTGGAGCACGGGACGGACTACGCGGTTTTGCTGAATCGTCCCGGGCGTTCGGCCGTGCTGGATTCGGGCTACGGGGATTCCGGGTTCAACATCTCCCTGGATGACGCCGCAACGGACGGCGATGTGCATCTGTACCGTACCCGGGTGAATCCGGCGGGTGGCATCCTCACGGGGCGGTGGCAACCGGACGGTCGGGACGTCGAGCCCGAGGACGTGCTGGATACGACTCCGAGGACCGCACTGCTGTCGACATTCCTGACGGGAAGTCCCAACGGCGAATGGAGCCTCACGATTGTGGATGTTGGGCCCGGTGATCAGGCGCGACTGGTCCGCTGGGGGTTGGAGTTTGTCTACGCGACGCCCCCTGAAATCGCGGTCCACGAGGGGGGCGGGACCTCGGGCACGCAGCTGACGAGTGGCCAGGCGACGGCGATCGATTTTGGTGTGACGGCCGTTGGGTTGCCCGTGGCTCGGGAGTTCACGGTGGCGAACGCGGGGTATGAAGGACTGGTGGTCAGTGCAGTCGCCGCACCCGCCGGGTTTGTCCTCGTGGATCTGCCCAAGTTGCCCTTCACCATCGCTCCCCAAAACGCGATCACCTTCAGTGCGATCCTTGCCGCACAGTCCGGCGGGGGAGCCTCCGGTGATGTCGTCGTGACCTGCAACGACGCCGACGAAGGAACGTTCCGCATCCCGGTGTCCGGCGTCGTGGATGGCAACAGCCCAAGCATTTCGCAGTGCGCGAACCCTCGCGAGTTGGTGATGACTTCGGCAGCCGGAGTGGCGCTTCCGGACCTGACCGGTGAAGTGGTCGCAACGGACATTGAACCCGGTGCGTTGACGGTCACGCAGTCGCCGACGGCTGGAACCCTGCTGCTGGCGGGAACGACCGTTGTGACGCTCACGGTGCGGGACACCGCGGGGAACGAGAGCTTCTGCGAAACCGCGGTGACGGTGGTCCGCAAGCCGACCGCAGGTGCCGACTTCGGTGAGACCGTGTCGGGGGTGCCGACGACGTTCCGCGGATCGCGCTTGCTGGCGAATGACTCGGATCCGGACGGTGAGGCGTTGACCCTGACGGGCGTCGCCACCACGTCTGCCAATGGTGGAACGATTTCACGGGTCGGTGACGCCGTGACCTATACTCCGCCGGGCGGATTCGTGGGTACGGACACGTTCACTTATACCCTGACCGCTGGCAGCAGGACCGCGACGGGATTGGTGACGGTGCGCGTCCGGACGTCAGACCTCATTCCCAGCAATGCGGTCTACCTCCGGCCGGTGGCTTCGCCGGGGACCGGGATGGAGATGCGGTTTTCCGGGATTGCTGGGCGCGCCTATTCCGTGCAGTTCACGGAGACCATTGGATCGGGTTGGACGGAGTTGAGCCGACAGACCGCGCAGGCGGGCAGCGGCTTCATCGATTTCGTGCACACGACACCGCCCCCGGTCAATGGCTTCTACCGATGCCTGCCGGCGAACTGATTCCTTCCTGAAGATTTCTTCCATCCATCGATGAAAACGCTACTGCCTTCCTTCGTCATCGCTGCCGCGCTCTGCTCGTGGGCTGTGGAATCGTCCCATGCCGCCGTGACCGTCCTGCGCAACTGGGACGGATTGAACGTCGAGATTCCGGACGCGCCGGGTTTTGGTGGCGCGCTGACCGTTTCCGACACGCGTCGGTTCATCGTGCCGTTCAAGGAGCTCACCGACCTCTCGGTCTGGCTCCGGTTCGAGGGGAGCGACGGTGCCGGAGGTCTGGGGACCATGTGGAACGGGGACCTTTATGTCACCCTGACCCACGAAAGCGGTGCCTCCATGGTCCTGCTGAACCGTATCGGCCGGGATGTGGCGAACCCTTATGGAGCTTCGGGGAACGGGTTCGAACTGACACTGGATCCAACCGCATTGGGCGACGTGCATCTGGCGGGCAATGGGTACCTGACCGGGGTCCATCAGCCCGATGGACGCGGGGAGGATCCGACCTTGGTCGTGACGGGTTCGCCCAGGGACGCCAGCTTCGAGGCATTCCTGGCAACGCTGGGCAGCAATTCGCCCGATGGCTCCTGGACTCTCGCCATCTCGGATCTGGAGTCGGGCAATCTTGCGCGGATGACGGGGTGGGGCATGACCCTGACCGGAGTTCCCGAGGTTGAAGAGTATGCGGTGATGTCGGGTGCCGGGCTCGTGTTGTTCTGGGTCTGGCGACGCCGGCAGACGGGAACTGGAATCCGGTGACTCTGACGGTCGAGGCGATGTTTGACAGTATGCGGGTAGATTCTTACGTTTCGGATGCCATGAGCGCTGAAGTTGCTACCTCTCCGACTGCCACCGACGCAGTGATTACCTTGACCGAGTCGGCGGCCCGACAGATTGCATCGATGATTGCCGAGGACCGTGAGAACGCGGGCAAGTTCCTGCGGGTTTTCGTCGAGGCGGGCGGATGTTCCGGAATGCAGTACGGAATGGTTTTCGATGAGCGGCGGGATGACGATCTTTACGTCGAGTTCCATGGGGTGGGCGTGCTGACGGATCCCTTCAGTGCGAACTATCTTCAGGGCAGCATCATTGATTTCAGCGACGCGCTGACCGGAGGTGGGTTCAAGATCAAGAATCCCCGGGCGGTGAGCAGCTGCGGCTGCGGCAAGTCGTTCGAAGCCTGAGGCAGATCCGGGTTGATCCCGGCAGACCTTGCGGAAGATGGGGCCGTCGGGAAACCGACGGCCCCGTTCGTTTTCAGGGATCAGGCTGGCGGCCGGACACGTGCGGGGAGTATGGAAGCGGTCATGAGGTCATGGGCATGGATGCGTCGGGCCGTGTGTGGGCTGTGGGTGGTCGCTGTGCTGGTCCTGCAGGGGCAGGCCAAGGACGTGATGGCGGCTCCTGCGGACTTGGCGGAATTGCAATCCGTGCTGGCACGAACGGTTGCCAGCACCCGGGCACCGGGCGCCTCGTGGGGTGTCCAGGTCGTGTCGCTGAAGACGGGGACCGTCTGGTTCGAAACGAACGCGACGCGGCTGTTCGTTCCGGCTTCGAATTCGAAACTCTTCACGGTGGCGCTGGCCTTGGACCGCTTCGGAGCAGATCACCGGTTCCAGACCCTCCTTCGCGCTTCGGCCATGCCAGGTCCGGACGGCGTGCTGGCGGGAGATCTGTGGGTGGAAGGTGGAGGGGATCCGTCGCCGGGA
>JBIKWS010000509.1:0-3836 GCA_044356195.1 Cyanophyceae cyanobacterium | reverse complement strand
GTGCGCGACTCGATGTACTCGGCGGTGCGGGCGTCGAACGGGAAGATGCCGTTCTTGCCGCCGGCTTCGATCGCCATGTTCGCGATGGTCATGCGGTCGTCCATCGAGAGGCTGGCAACACCGGGCCCGTCGAACTGCATGGCGCGGTAGGTCGCACCGTCGAAGCCGATCTCACCGATGATGTGCAGGATGATGTCCTTGGCCATGACGCCGGGCTGCAGACGGCCTTCGAACCGGAAGCGCATGGTCTCGGGCACCTTGATCAACAGCTTGCCGGTGCCGAGCACGAAGCCGGCGTCCGTGTTGCCGATGCCGGTCGCGAACTCGTTGAACGCGCCGGCCATGCAGGTGTGCGAGTCCGTACCGAACAGGATTTCGCCGGGGCGCGTGTGCCCCTTCTGCGGCAGGGCGGCGTGGCAGACGCCGGCGTAGTTGGAGCCGTACTGCTTCTTCAGCAAGCCCTTGGTGGCATCGAACTTCCAGTTGCCGTTGGCGTCGTCGATGACGTCGTAGAAGTAGGGAAGCTGCTGCTCGCGGGCGAAGTCGCGGAGGATGTCCACGTTGCGGTTCGACTTGGAATCCGCCGTGAAGATGTAGTGGTCGGGAATGATGACCACCCGTTGGCGGTCCCAGACCTTCGCGTCCTTGCCGAACTCGCGCTTGAACACGCCGATCGTCCCCGGTCCGCAGACGTCATGCGTCATCAGCACGTCCGCGTTCACCCAGATGTTGTCGCCCGCAGTGACCTGCGCCTTGCCTGCGGCACGCGCCAGGATCTTCTCCGTCAAAGTCATGGTTTGGTTACCCTACTTGACCCCATCCGCAGGCGCAATCCCGCCGTCCGATGGGGGGAGGGTTTGAAGTTTTCAAACTTCAACCCCCAATCCTGAATCTGCTCTGCTCTGGCCATGACACGAGGATGGCGTGGATGGGCGGCGGTGGTGGCGGCAACGTGCGTGGGCGGCAGCCTGTTGGCCGCAACGGCGGTCCAGGAACGGGCGGATCGATTCCTCACCCTGGTGAATGCCGGTTACCAGGCCCTTTACCGGGTGGAGAGCGAGGCGCAGTGGAAGTCCTCGACGGACGTAAAACCCGAGCATGACGCGGCCACCGAGACCGCCGGCCGGGCGCGGGCAGCCTTCAATGGCAACGCCGCAATCATCCGGGAAGCCCGCGAACTGCTCGGCCAGCGCGAGGCCCTGACCGAACTTCAGGTCCGCCAGCTCCAGCGGTGCCTCCTGAACGCCGCTGAAGGTCCGATGACCAATCCCGACCTCGTCGGTCGCCGGATCGCTGCCGAAACCGCCCAGGCCTCCACGCTGAACGGTTTCCAGTTCCAGTTGGGCGGATCGAATGTCGTGGCCAATGACCTCGATCGGATCCTCGGCAAGTCCACGAACCTCGGGGATCGCCGGGCGGCGTGGGAGGCCTCGAAGCGCACGGGACCGGCGCTGAAGCCCGGTCTGGTGAAGCTCCGCGAGATGCGCAACGCCTGCGCCCGGGAGATGGGCTATTCCAACTACTTTGCGCTTCAGGTCGCAGCGTACGGGATGACGACCGAGGAGATGGTCCGCCTCAACGACGACTTCATGACGGCCCTGCGGCCGCTCTACCTGCAGCTCCACACCTGGACCAAACACGAACTCGCGAAGAAGTACGGCCAACCCGTGCCCAACCGCATCCCGGCCCACTGGATCAACAACCGGTGGTCGCAGGAATGGGGCGGCCTGGTCGATGCCGTGAACCTCGACCGCTACTTCGAAGGTCGCGATCCCGCCTGGATCACCCGGACCGCCGAGGATTTCTACGTCGGCATGGGCTTTCCCCGATTGCCCGAGACCTTCTGGACGCGTTCCGACCTCTTCCCGGCACGCGCTGGCGAGGCCCGCCTGAAAAACAGTCACGCCTCCTGCTGGCATGTGGATCTTCAGGACGACATCCGCTCGCTGATGAGCGTCGAGTCGAACCCGTGGTGGTTCACGACCGCGCATCACGAACTCGGACACGCCTATTACTTCATCAGCTACACCCGACCGGAGGTTCCGCCCCTGCTGCGCATCGGGGCCAATCCCGCCTTTCACGAGGGCGTCGGCGAACTCATCGGCCTCGCCTCCTCCCAGCTGCCCTACCTGAAGTCACAGAAGATCGTCCCCGCAGACTACGCCCCCGACGAAGTGGCCGTCCTGCTGAACGACGCGTTGACGCACTCGATTCCCTTCCTGTTCTGGGCTTCCGGGACGATGACGCACTGGGAAGCCGACGTGTACGCCGGCAACCTTCCGGAATCCGAGTGGAACGCCCGTTGGTGGAAGCACGTCGGGGACTTCCAGGGTGTCGAGGCCCCGGGCGGTGCCGGTTCGCGCGGTGAGGAATGGTGCGATGCGGCCACCAAGACCCACATCAACGACAACCCCTGCTACTACTACAGCTATGCGGTCGCGACCGTCCTGAAGTTCCAGTTCAACGACCACATCGCACGGAAGATCCTTCGGCAGCCGCCGCAGAGCTGCAATTACGCCGGCAGCCGCGAGGTCGGCGATTTCCTCCGCCGGATGCTGGAGTCCGGCGGCACGCGCGACTGGCGCACCGTCCTGCGCGAGGCAACGGGTGAGGACCTCTCCACGCGTGCGATGGTCGAATACTTCAAGCCGTTGCAGAAATGGCTCGAGGAACAGAACCGCGGCCGCAAGATCGGGTGGGAATGAGCACACTCGCGCGCGATCCGATCCTGGCCGTCGATGGGCTGACGCGACGGTTCGGATCCCGCGTGGCGGTCGATGGCGTCTCCTTCCGCATCGGAGCCGGGGAATCGGTGGGATTGCTCGGTCCCAACGGTGCCGGCAAGACCACGACCGTCGGGCTGATCTGCGGTCTGCTCCGTCCGACCGCAGGCGAGGTCCGCATCGCTGGCCGATGCGTCGGAAACGACGCGGATCCGCTGAAGTCGACGATCGGATTGGTGCCGCAGGAGCTGGCATTGATCGAACCGCTGACCGCGCGCGCCAACCTCGAACTCTGCGGTGCCCTCTACGGACTTCACGGCCGTCCGCTGGCCCAGGCCATTGACGAAGCCCTCGCCTTCGTCGGGCTCTCGGATCGTGCGATGGATCGCGCGGCGACCTTTTCCGGCGGCATGAAGCGACGCCTGAACATTGCGGCCGCCCTCCTGCACAAGCCGTCGCTGCTCTTCCTCGATGAACCCACCGTGGGCGTCGATCCACAGAGCCGGAACGCCATCTTCGAGAACGTTGAAGCGCTGCGACGCCAGGGAACCACGATCATCTACACCACGCACTACATGGAGGAGGTCGAGCGCCTCTGCGACCGGGTGATCATCATGGATCAGGGACGGATCATTGCGGACGACACCCTCGACGGGTTGCGTTCACGGGCGGTGGCTGGCACCGATCTGGTCTTCGATCTCGAAGTGATACCAACCGGACTTGTTGCCAATCTCGGAGATCTCCCCGGGGTGCACAGCGCCGAAGTCATCGGCAACCAGCTGCGTGTCCGGGTCGATGCCCTGGACGCCGGGCTTGCGGTTCTCCTGCCGGAGTTGAAGCGGCGTGAAGCCCGCATCCTCCATGTCGGCAGCGCGCGCCCATCGCTCGAATCCATCTTCCTCCAGTTGACCGGCCGTTCCTTGCGGGACGGTTGATCCCAGCTTTTCCGAACCCACCATGTGGACCCAGATCCGAGCCCTGATGCGTGCCGAGCTGACGCTGTTCTTCAGCGATCGACGGGCCGTCATCATGTACGTCGCGGTGCCCATCTTCATCGCGTCGTTCTTCGGATTCCTCACCGATGGCTCCGGTTCGAAATCCCGCGGCGGCACC
>JBIKWS010000027.1:0-13314 GCA_044356195.1 Cyanophyceae cyanobacterium | reverse complement strand
ACTTCCACGCGCTCGAACTGCAGATGGAGTTCACCCGCCGGAACATTCCCTTCCTGATCACCAGCGGCATCCGCTTCTTCGAGCAGGCCCACATCAAGGACATCGCCGCGCACCTCAAGCTCGTCGCCAACCCCGGCGACGAACTCGCCTTCAAGCGACTGGTCCGGATGCTTCCCGGCATCGGCGGCAAGGGAGCCGACAAACTCTGGGCGCTCTTCAACGCGCACATGGAACCGCGCATGGCGGACCTCCCCGCCGTCGCGTCGTCCCCACCTCCTTCCGACAACGACGGCGGCGAGGCGCCTTCCGCTCCCGACCTGCACGGGCCGCGGGCCTCGGACTTCCTGCCCGCCGTCCTCGGTGCGCTCACCAAGGGCGTGCCCGCCAAGACCACGGCCCACTGGGCCGCCTTCGCTGCCACCGTGGCCCAACTGTGCAAACCCGAGTTCCGCGACCTGCCCGGTCGGTGCATCCGCCACATCGTCGACAGCGGGTACAAGGACTACATCGAATCCAACTACGAGAACCCACGCAACCGACTCGACGAACTCGCGCAACTCGCCGCCTATGCCGAGCAGTTCACCTCGACGGCTGAGTTCCTGAGCCAGCTCGCCCTGCAGTCCAACCTCGAGGCCGAAGCCAGTGCTGCCACCAACGAGGACGAACGCGTCCGGTTCTCGTCCGTGCATCAGGCCAAGGGACTCGAGTTCCACGCGGTGTTCGTGATCATGCTCTGCGACGGACTCTTTCCCACGCACCGTTCCCTCGATCATCCCGATGCCATGGAGGAGGAACGCCGCCTCTTCTACGTCGCCGTCACCCGTGCCGAGCAGGAACTCTACCTCTGTTATCCCCTGCTCCGCGCCGTGCAGGGCACCGAAGGCCTCCAGCAGGCCAGCCGCTTCATCGGCGAACTGCCCTCCACGCTCCTCGAGGAATGGAACCTCCGCTCCGCGTGGAACACGCCGGCTCCCTCCCGACGCGGCGGCTCCACGCCCCCGGCCCGGCAGAAGCGCCCCACCTCCACGGATTCCGATCACCCCGACTACGAGTCCGGTGACCCCGATCCCTTCTGAACCTTCCGTGAATCCCCAACCCTTCCGCATCGGATCGGTCCATTACCTCAACGCCCTGCCCCTCACCCATGGGCTGGGCAACGACCTCGTCCTGCTCCCGCCCTCGAAGCTCGCCGTCGAGATGCACGCCGGGCGACTCGACGCTGCCCTGCTCTCCATCACCGAGGCCCTGTTCCATCCGGAACACGAGATCCTCGACGGCGTCGGCATCCTCTCCCGAGGCCCGGTCTACAGCGTCGGGCTCGCCCATCGCCAACCACTCTCCGCAATCCGTGAAATCCACCTCGACCCCGCCTCCTGCACCTCGGTCAACCTCCTCCGGATCCTGCTCGACCGATGCGGCTGTCATCCGCGTTTCGTCCCCCTCGCCGACTACGCCTCGGCCCCATCGCTCGACAACGTCCTGCTGATCGGGAATCCCGCCATCGACTTCCGGCGCACCCACGGCGGCACCAGCGAACTCCCCGGCACGACCGGCCACCAATGGCTCGACCTCGGCGAACTCTGGCAGGCGCAGGAACAACTCCCCTTCACGTATGCCGCCTGGGTTTTGCGCAAGGACTCACCCACGGCGCTCCGCCGGCTCCTCCTCGATTCGGCCGCGCAGGGCCTCGCCGCGCTCGACGACATCATTGCCTCCCGCCCCGAGTACGATCCCGCCTTCCGCCGCGCCTACCTCGGCGGCTACATCCAGTACCTGATGGATGCCCCGGCCCGCGACGGCATCCGCCGCTTTGCCGCCCACCTCGCCCGCGTCTCCGGCCGGCCCGTTTACCCGCCCCGATTCGTTCAGCCGTGACCCGGCGAACATCATCGCTGAAGGCCGGGGGCCCCGGGGCGCATCTGGATACTGCCCCCTTTTGGAAAGGATTCGGGGCGGCGATGTCCTCATCGCCATTGGGAAGGGCTTTGGAACGGCGACGAGGACGTCGCCACCCCGTTCCATGCGGGGGCTGTTTCAACTGCCGTGCCCAGGTTCAAACCTGAAACTTCACCCGCCGCAGCGTCACGATCGCGACCGCCAACCCGGCAAACACCAACGTCGCCCCCAGGAAGAACGGGATTCCAGGCAACTGCACCGGCGTGCGCGGCCCGATGAAGTACCCGAACAGGTTCGTCGCCACCAACGGCGCCACGAAGGCCGCCACGCTGTTCAGCCCAGCCAACGCTCCCTGGACGGAGCCCTGCTCATCCGGTCCCACCGACCGCGACACGATCCCCTGCCCCGCCTGCGCGCCGATCCCGGACACCGCACCGAAAGGCAGGATCGCATAGATCATCCACCCCCGCGTCGCCAGGCCATACAGGATCAGGGTGAATCCGTTCAGGAATAAGCCCCACGTCAGCGCCCGACGTTCCCCCATGGCGGGAATGATCACCCGGGAAAGTCCACCCTGGACGATCGCCGCGGTGATCCCCACCACGGCCAGCGAGATCCCGACGTCGCTGGGCTTCCACTGGTACCGATGCCCGGTGTAGAGCACCCACGTGTTGTGCACCCCGAATTGCCCCAGATTCAGGAGGAACAACGCCACAGCCATCCCCAGCACCACCGGGTTCCGCGTCAGCCCCATGAACGATCCCAGCGGATTCGCCCGGTTCCACGCGAACTTCCGCCGCACGTCCTGCCCCAGCGACTCCGGCAGCACAAAGAACCCATAGAGCCCGTTCGCCAGCGTCACGATCCCCGCCGCCACGAACGGCAACCGCAGGCTCTTCTCGCCCAGCAACCCGCCGATCAACGGTCCCGCAATGAACCCCAACCCAAAGGCCGCCCCGATGATCCCGAAGTTCGCCGAACGTTTCTCCGGCGGTGAGATGTCCGCAATGTAGGCCGTCGCCGCCGTGATGTTCGCGCCCGCCAATCCGCTGATCGCGCGGCCCAGGAAGAACCACCCCACCGTCGGGGCCCACGCCATCAGGAAATAATCCAGACCCGCTCCCAGCAACGACACGAGGATCACCGGTCGACGCCCGTATTGGTCCGACAACGCGCCCAGGATCGGCGAAAACACAAACTGCATCAGCGCATAGACCGCCGACAACTGGCCGACGAGCGTCGAAGCCTCCGACACATCGCCGCCGCGGAACTGTTCCACCAGTTTCGGCAGCACCGGGATCACCAGGCCGATGCCCAGGATGTCCAGGAACAGCGTGATGAAGATGAAGGCAATGGCGGGTGGTCGATGACGCATGCGGAAGCCCGTCTACGCCACCCCGTCACCCCCGCCAACGCAAGCATGGGTTTCCTCCGTCTGGGGGTTTGCCGCGGGAGGGCCTTTGCCATCACGATGGGCCGATGCAGCCACGTTGGTTCCTCGGCCTGATCCTGGGCCTCCTGCCCGCCGTCGCCCACGGCGCGGTCACGCCCATCCCTCAACGCTTCAAACAGGAGGTTGCCCTCCATCGGTCGGTTACCAACGGCCTTCCCACGGCCCCGGTCCAGCTCGTGGATTCCGGTCCGGCCGACAAGGTCCGGACATTCATCGGCGGCCACTGGTTCGTCCTCAACAACGGTACCTGGACTGCCGACACGGGCTTCGATCCCGCCTCCGCCGACGAGTTCGCCTTCCCCGGCTCGGACGGCAAGCCCCGCAGCGTCAAGACTCCGTGGGCCGGCGTCCGCCAACTCATCCGCCGCGGCGCTCGACTCTGGGTGATCACGGCCTCCGCTCCTATCGAGATCCCCTTCGATCAACCACCGCGCTGGCTCGGCTGGCCCGCCAAGTGGACGATCCACCACGCAGCCGTCTCGCCCATGGGACGCCTCTGGATCGCCTCCAACGCCGGTCTCCATGAACAGGACGAACGCAACTGGCGCCCCGTCCCCGTCATGGATCCGGTCGGACGTTCCTGGGCCACGACCAACGTCCTCACCGTGGCCTTCGATCCCGCCAACCGCGCCTGGGTCGGCACCCGCGCCGGTCTCGCCGCCCGCGAACCCGATGGCTCCTGGAAGTTTTTCGAAGGCAAGGACGGCCTCCCCTGGACGGATTTCACCGGTGCCTCCTCCGCGGCCGACGGCTCCATGTGGTTCTCGACCCACCTCGGTCTCATCCGATGGGATGGCTCCGACTTCCACTACCGTCAGGGCCAGCGCTGGCTCCCCAACGACGACGTCGCGCAGGTCCTCGCCGATCCCACCGGCGGCGTCTGGGCTGCCACCGCCGCAGGTCTCGGTCGCATTGAACTCCAACCCCTGACCCTCGCGAAGAAGGCCGCCTTCTATGAGGAACAGGTCGAGAAGTACATCAAGCGCACGCCGTTCGGCTACGTCGCCGAAGCCCCGCTCCGCGCCCCCGCTGACCTCGCCTCCGCCCACCCCCAGGATTCCGACAACGACGGCCTCTGGACGGCGATGTACGGCGCCGCCGAATGCTTCGCCTACGCCGCCACCCAGGATCCCGCCAGCCTTGACCGTGCCCGCAAGGCCTTCGAAGCCCTTCGCTTCCTCCAGGTCGTCACCCAGGGCGGCAACCCCTCCCCCGACAAGGGCTATGTCGCCCGGACGATCCGCCCGATGGAATGGCCGGACCCCAACGTCGGCCGCATCGAAGGAGACCGCCGCGAGCAGCAGCGCGACGCTCTCTGGAAGGCCTACGAACCCCGTTGGCCCCGCAGCGCCGATGGCAAATGGTTCTGGAAGGGCGACACCAGCAGCGACGAACTCGACGGCCACTATTTCTTCTACGCCATGTATCATGACCACTGCGCGAAGACCGACGCCGAGAAGGCCCGTGTCCGCGAAGTCGTCCAGTCCCTCACCGACCACATGGTGACCCACGGCTTCGCCCTCGTGGACGTCGACGGCAAGCCCACGCGTTGGGCCGTCTACGGTCCGCAGGAGATGAACCGCAACCCGTATTGGTGGGTCGAGCGCGGCCTCAATTCACTTTCCATTCTTTCGTACCTCGCCGTCACCGCGCACGTCACCGGCGACAACAAGTACCACGACATCGCCCGCGAACTCGTCGAGAAGCACGGCTACGCCCAGAACCTCATGTTCCCGAAGGCCCAGCAGGGGCCGGGCTCCGGGAACCAGTCCGACGACGAGATGGCGTTCATGTGTTTCTACACGCTGATGCGCTACGGCAAGGATCCCACCACCCAGAACCTCGCGCGCTATTCGTTCTTCCAGTACTGGGCCAACGACCAACCCGAGCTCAACCCCTTCTTCCACTTCGCCCACGCCGCCCACAACCTCGACCAATCCATCACCAACGTCTGGGGCAAGTTCTCCGTGTCCCCTTGGCCCGGATGGTTCGAGGACTCCCGCGCCGTCCTCTACGGATTCCCCCTCGACCGCCTCAACTGGGCCCACAAGAACAGCCACCGCCTCGACATCGTCCCCCTCGCGCTGGCCCAGTCCAAGGACCTCTACGAAGCCCGCAGCGAAGGCCGCGGCCGCCGTACCAACGGCAAGGTCCTCCCCGTCGAGAACCGCCACTTCAATCACTGGAACACGGATCCCTGGGACCTCGACTACGGCGGCTCCGGTACCGAACTTGGCTCCGGCACCGTCTTCCTCCTCCCTTACTACATGGGCCTCTACCACGGTTTCATCGAGAAACCGTAGGCCCCCAAGCTGAAGGCCGGGTGCCCCCACCCGGCGTTGCCCATGAACCGCCGCGTGAGGGCACGCGGCCTACAACGGAAGTTCCCAGTTCCCAGTCGCCAGTTCCCAGAACGCGAACGGCTGATTTTGCAACGGCACGTCGCATATGCGACGTGCCGTTGCAACATCGGGATCGAGTTCGAGTTCAGCTCTTTGTTTTCGATTCCGATGGCGATCCCGATACCGACGCGTGCGGCGGGGGCAACCGCCCGGGCTCATCGTCGATCCTCACCTTGTCGGCCCGGCATCTCGCCAATGGGGATCCGACTCGGGATCGGGGTCAAATGGAAACCCAGCCCCCCTGCCGCAGATCGCGCACACTCATCACCAACGCCAACGGCGTTGCGTCTCCTAGCCCAGGGTTGGCCGAGGCACGAGGCCTACCCTGGGTCCACGTCCCACACCCCATCCAACCGCAACGCGGTTGTGCCCTGCCTAAGCCCCGTCCTTCTGTGCGTAAACCACCCCCCTGCGGTGCCCACGGGCCCCACAAACCCATTTGCAATCCAGCCACCGAGCTCCTACAGAACTACCCCATAAACCAACTCGACTTCCATGCCCCTCCGCAACGCCGAAGCCACCGATCCGACCCTTGATGGCATCACCACCGAGCTTCAGGACTCCCTCCACAAACCAGCATACTCGCAGAACCCGCATCAGTGCTTCGCCAACCTGGACTCCGATCCCCTCGTTCCCGACCTCCCATCCACGGGATCCCCAGCCAGCCGACTGGACCTGCTTCGTCACATCCATCCTCAGCGGGGCGGTCCAATTCCTTTCGCGGAACTCGTCGTCAACTTCAGTCGGCTCAACACTGCCCAAGGCCCCATTACACCGATCCCAGCATCCGAGGTGTTCGGTCGTGTCCAAAGCCTCAGCGGACTCTTGGCTGCCGTTTCCCCAGCTTCAGGAAGCCTCGGTCTCAACGCCGCGAAAGCCCTGATTCGGGATCTTCTTCAGGTCGATGGTGATGCATCGACACGGCTCGCCGTGCAAAAGTTCGATTTGACCGGGAAGCTGCTGAGCAAGCATCTGGTTTGGGCGTACCCAGCATCCAGCGCCCGCCAACCCTTCGACGACATCGGCACGACCCGAGCCGAGGCAGTCAATGCGCTTGGGCTTGGCTACTACGCCATCGAAAAGCCGGACGATGAACTTGTCCGTTGGGCCCATCGTCTGCCGCCCATAATGAACGCCCAACAACCCACGGTCTGGGATGCCAACACGTCCGCCGGAAACGTCTACTGGCGTCCGTGGGGCAAAACCTGCCAACTTGCGTCCGAGATACCGGGTGTGACCGAAGTGGTCCACTCGCCCATCCGCGGGGAGGATCTGATCCACCCCATCGAGGAACTGACATGAAGGATCCGACACAAATGGATGCGGACGAACTGAAGTCCTGGCTCCGGGATCACCTTCAGATGAAGGGATCCGCGGCGTTGGCCATCAACGTGCGTCATGACGAATCACCCTACGAAAAGCCGTCGGCTCTCTGGAAGACGGGCGACGCGACCTTTCGGGAGCGATTGGTCCAGGTCGTCCGCGATTTCCTGATGGAATCAACCGAGGGACGTTGGTCACCGGAATCGTTCCATCAACTTTGTTTCCTCATCGAAGCCTGCCCGCTGCCGAGGCTGGAGCCCGCACTCGAAGACCTGATCCAGGAACGCCGACTGCTCCGCCTCGAAGACGGGGTTCAGCTCCACATGATTACCCTGCGAACCTTGCTGGGACTCGGGTGGAAAGGCTCACCGTCCTTCTGGCATTCCCAACAGTCAATCATCGGCGAACCCTGGCCCTCCATCCTCTTCGAAGGTCTCGCCCATCACGGTCTCCCTCTGGCCTTCGACGCATTACCCAAGCTCGCCAATAATGCCCAAGCCATGCGCGAAGTCTTCAACCTGTTTCCCGGACTCATGCGCACGCTCCACGTCAGCATCAACGAACTGGCCGACGAGACGGCCCGGGTCCTTGACCAACTGGAGCCGACAGCAGGAGCAACTCTGCGCGAGTGGTTCAATCTGCGCGGAATCAAAGTGTTATCCGCCAAGGCAACAAACCCGCACGCCTCACTCATGGCCGCCCTGTTCCGAGTCCTGGACGGAGCCATTGCTCCGAGAGCACGGACGCCCATGCCGCTCGCGGAACTACCCTGCGCCGCATGACAACACCTCCAGCTCAAACGTTGTCCGGCCAGTCATCGAGCGAAACGTCCCTCGCGCCCGCCTCTTTTGTCACTTTTTACTCTTTCAAGGGAGGTGTAGGGCGCAGCATGGCCTTGATCAACACAGCCTGCATCTTGGCTGGCACCCGAGGCTTTCGTGTTCTGGTGCTCGACCTGGATCTGGAGGCTCCGGGACTGTCCTACCTCAACACCGAGCCATCCGATGCCCCGCTATCATCCGAGCGTCCGGCCACTCCTGCTCACCTGGGTTTCGTCGACCTGATTACGGACGCAAAGGTCCAGGGTGAAAAGGCGGATCTGTTCTGTATGGAACCTGCCGATTTGGCAGAGAAATACACCCGCCGCGTCCGCATCCCGGATTCCAACAGCGAATTCAAGGATGGGGAACTCCGCATAATGCCCGCAGGACTTCTCGACGGAGGGTACACTCGGCGCCTCGATGCACTGGGTCTGAACGGGCTATATCGCGCTGGGATCGGCGAGCCCCTGATGCGGGCGTTCAAACAACTTCTCGCAGCCTCAGGCCGCTATGACTATGTCCTGATCGACAGCCGCACCGGGATTTCCGAGGGTGCCGGCATTTGTACACGCGATCTGGCAGATCACGTCGTGGTCCTTAGCGGCCTAAACCGCCAGAATGTCGAAGGCACCAGCAGGTTCCTCGCTGAGTTCCGGGCAATGACCCAAGGATCAAAATCGGTTCAGCTCGTCCTTAGCCCCATTCCTAATGGCGAAGACGATCTCCTTGAACGGCGCCGCGATGAAGCCGCCCGCAAGTTTGGAGCAGCCCTCGGCAAAGGTGTCGACCTGTCACTCGAAATTCCCTACCACCCACAGCTCGCCCTCACCGAGGAACCACACATCTTCCGAAGCAAACGAGGATACCTGTTGGAAGCATACAGGAGGATCGAACAGACCATGCTTCAGTTCTTGGGGCATACAGCACCAGCCTACCGACAAGATGTCATAACTTCACTTGATGCTAAGGCCTATTCCGACGGTTTCGAGAAACTGAAAAGACTTGTGAGATTGCCTTCAGGCCAGCGGGAGATTGAGCCTATTTTGAATTGGGTACTCTCAAGTCCCAAGCGCGAAGTATCAAAGAGCGATAAGGAGGTAACCAGAGACTCATCCGCATTTGACAAGTTAGTTCTCCAAGAAAACGGGGAGGCCTTCTTTTCCACGATTGTTCAAAATCTAAGAGGCAATTATGACCCAGGGCTATTTGTGCAGTTTTATAACAAATTGCTTAAAGCTTTCCCGAATTCAGCAGAACAGCTGATCAAGGCAACTCTGAGCTCCAAGAAGAAGGGTGAATTTCCTCTAACACAAATTGCTCGCCTACTGTGGAGGGAGGAAAAACCCGAATTAGCAAGAGAATTTCTCTCCAAAGCAATCGAGTTAGGGTTTACAGATACTAGAACCTTCCGTTTTTATGCGCGTGTCTTGCAAGAGTTGGGTCTGTTTTCGGATGCGGAGGCTGCGTACAAATCGATTCTTCAAACTACCCCAAAGAATCCCGAAGCCCTGTTTGACTACGCCTTATTGCTCAGCTCGCAAAGCAGACTGGCGGAAGCCCGTATTGTGTATGAGCAGGGAATTGAGATTGATAAAAACAATCCAATTTTTCTAGGAAACCTTGCTCAGATCCTGTTCGCGACTGGAGACAGCACAGCAGCCCAAGCGCTTCTAGTTCGATTAGACAAGTTTAACGAGGCACCAGACGAATTGAAGTTAGAGGTTTTGTTTTATCAACTCGCCCATCTCGGCCAGACTTGGCCATCACTTTTGACTTCCCTCCGCACACTCATTGACCAAGGGGTCAGATCAACAGGCTGGAGTTTCGACATCACCATCGAGCGCGCCGCGAAGGACGACCACCCCTATATTCACCTTCTTCGGAGCCTCGCCGCGGTCATTTGTGATGGTGCGGATCCCAAGACTCTGGACGTCTATCCAGAATGGCAGGCGGCCAAGCCTTAGTCCTTGTCGCACCCCTCACCTCCTCCTCAGCCGGTAGAACCGCCCGCTCTCCATCGCCGTAAGCACTGCTGGCGACCGGGTGACTCCAGGCGCATCGGTCCACGCCTGGATCCAGTTGGCAGCGCCTGTTGCGGCACGGCCTCCTCAACTCGCCGTCAGCGCGGCCCGGGCATCGCCGCCCGCACCGGTCTTCTCCAGGAAGTAGTCATACCCGCCCGGGTACGCGGTCACCTTGCCGCCACAGACGTGCAGGACGCGGTTGGCCAGCTTGCGGATGAAGTGCACGTCGTGGGAGATGAACACCAGGGTGCCCTCGTAACGCTCCAACGCCATCGTCAACGACTCCACCGTCGTGATGTCCAGATGGGTCGTGGGCTCGTCCATCAACAGCAGGTTGGGCGGATCGACCAGGAACTTGATCAGGTTCAACCGGCTCTTCTCGCCACCGCTCAGGACCTCGGTCTTCTTGTAGATCTCCTCCTTGCGGAACATGAAGCTCCCCAGGATCGCACGCGCCTCGTCCTCGCGCAGGTTCGGTCCGCTCGCCACCACCTCTTCCAGCACGGTCTTCTCCGGATCCAGCGCATCGGCCCGATGCTGACTGAAGTACCCCAGCTTCGCGTTGTGCCCCAGCTTCCGCTCGCCCTTCTGGAACTCCAGCACCCCAGCCATGATCTTCAGCAGCGTCGACTTGCCCGCGCCATTCGGCCCGACCAACACCGTCCGCTCCCCGCGCTCGATGGCCACGTCCACACCGCTGTAGACCTGCATGGACCCGTACGCCATGTGGATTCCCTCCAGCGAAATCGCCCGCTGCCCACCGCGCGGCGGCGGCGGAATCTGGAACCGGAAGGGCTTCCGCGGCGGGGTCGGCTTCTCGATGAGTTCCATCCGCTCGATCTGCTTGAGCTTGGCCATCGCCTGCGAGGCCTTCGACGTCACCGAACGAAAGCGGTCCGCGAACTCCTGCAACGCCGCGATCTCCTTCTGCTGGTTCTTGAACGCCGACAATTGCGCCTCGTAGTTGGCCTCCCGCTGTTTGAGGTACTCGGTGTAGTTGCCCGTGTACGCGATGACCTTGCGGTCGGCGATCTCGCTGACCTGCGTCACCACCTCATCCATGAACTGGCGATCGTGCGAAATGAGCAGCAGCGCACCCGAGTAGTTCGCGAGGTAGTTCTGCAACCACAGCAACGAGAGCAAATCCAGGTGGTTCGTGGGCTCGTCCAGCAACAGCAGGTCGGGCTCCATCACCAGCAGCCGCGCCAGATGCGCGCGCATCACCCATCCGCCGCTCAACTCCTTGGCCTTCCGCTCGAACTCGAACTCCCGGTACCCAAGCCCGGCCAGCATCTTCTTCGCCTTGGCGTCCACCTGTGGATCCGTCAATGCGTCATGCTTCGCATGCGCCTCCATGTAGGCCGGGCTGTCCACCGCGCCCGCCACCTCCAGTTCCTTCAGCCGTTGTTCCAGCTTCACCACCTCGCCCGCGCGCCCCGTGGCAATGTCCAGCACGCTCTCCTCCCCGACGGCCTCCCCTTCCTGCGGCAGGTAACCCACCATCGTCCACGCATCCCGCTCCACCGTTCCCTCGATCGGTTGTTCCTCGCCGAGGATGATGGAGAAGAGCGTGGACTTGCCGGCACCGTTCGGCCCAACGAGGGCCACACGGTCGCCGTAATTCACCTGCAGCGACGCCCCTTCAAAGAGGACGCGGCCGCCGTAAGACATCTTGAGATCGCGGATGGAAAGCATGCATGACCGCCCTCATCGGGGCGGCGCGCCCAGCCTGCCCCGGAATCCTCCACCACGCGAGCGCGGAGAAAGCCACCACGTCACCTCGTCATGTCGCCCAACAACATGTGACCCCTCGGCGCAAAACCTGCGCGCTGCAAGGTCTGCCGGGACGCCGTATTGCCAACATTGCAACGTGCGGCTGGAACCGCGCCCAGTTCGCGACAGCAACGTTTCAGCTCCTGGACCAGGAATGCACCGAATCCCCGACGACGGAACACCTCGTCGATCTCCATGTGCACGTCGCCATAAGGCTCGTTGTAGTGAAACAGGATCCCACCTTTCCCCACCGGCTGGCCCTTCCACTCAAGCACCCATTCCCCACCCCCACGCCTTCGCCGCATCGCCTCCCGGACCTCCTCCATCGGAGTGACCTGGCGCAGACTCGTTCCCTCCATCGCCAGCGCCGTCACCTGATGGTCCGCGAACACGATCTTCTCGCTCACGACGCTGCTGGCGTAGGCATGGAGCATCACGGTGAGCAATCCGTCACTCGTCTGCACCTCGAAATGCCGTGCCCCGCTCGCCTCCAGATAAGCCTCAAAGGCCTCGAAGGCCCGACAGCGATGCACCGGATCCAGGTAAAACTCGAAGACCGTCGGCCGCCCCGTCCACGGCCCCGCTATGGCGATCGACCCGAAACCCACCCATCGCCCTTCAAACTCCAGTCCGTGCGTCACCGTCCATCCCAGCCGCTGGTGGATCGAATGATGCACGACCTGCCCGGACATCTCCTCCACGCGTCGCTCCCGCAAGCCCGCGATCTCTGGACCCTCGATACGACGAACTTCAAAGGACATGCGCCGACTCAACTGCCTTCTCCTCGCCTCGGCAATCCGCATCCGGATGACGCCACCACGGACTCACATTCCTTCTTCAAACTCCGCCATCGATCCCGCCGTCCAAACCCGCTTCACCAAATGACGCAACACCACCTCGTCCTCCACGGCTTCCAGTCGGGGCCGGATTGCCACTGAGGAAGCTCCGAATCGTTCCACCAACGCCTCTGCAATCGTCTCGAGTAGTGCCAACCGCCGTCCCTTCCGAACGCCTTCCTCTCGGCCTTCCTCTCGACCTTTCTCTCGACCTTTCTCTCGACCTTCCTCTCGGCCTTCCTTTCGGCCCAGCAACAAACCTTCCTCCAGGCCTTCGGCCCGGACCAATCGATCATAGGTACTGATGTACGGCATACGTGTCTCCCGCTGTAAGCGTCCCAATTCCTCCCGAAAAACTACCCCCTCCTCCGCTGGCAACGCCAGCAGCCAGTCCCTCACTCCACGACGAGCACACCCCGCATCAACCGCCAATGCCCGGGGAAGGTACACAGGTACGGATAGCGCCCCGGTTTCGTTGGAGCCACGAACACGACCTCATGCTTCGACCGCGGGTTCACCAGCGGTGTCGCCAGGAGGATCTTCGGCGACTCAGGAACGTAGCCCTTCGCCATCCCGTCCGGGTCCGACGCCATCCGATCCGCCAACGCCCCCACCTCGTCTCCCGCGCCAGCGTCGACGAGCACGAAGTTATGCGTCATCAAATCCGGGTTCTCGAAGATCAACCGGACCTTCGAACCCGCCTTCGCCCGAAGTTCCTTCGGCGCGAACTGCAACCCCGGTGCCGCCCGCACGACCAACGCGTCGCCCGCCGACGCCTTCAACCCC
>JBIKWS010000026.1:0-13333 GCA_044356195.1 Cyanophyceae cyanobacterium | reverse complement strand
CCACATCGGCCCACTGCGCGTGGCCCAGTGGCCGGGGGAAATCTTCGCGGAAAGCGGTCTTGCGCTGAAGAAATTCGCGGCACCATCCCCCCTCTTCAACATCTCCCTGGCGAATGGATGGTTCGGTTACATTCCCCCGCCGGGCCAGCACGCCCTGGGCTCGTACGAGACATGGCGGCTGAGAACCAGCCCCCTCCAGACCAACGCCATTCCCCGGATCCTCGAAACCTTCCACCGATTGCTGGAACCGCGCTGATCCCTCGAACGCCCGTCTACGCCTCCCGCCGCACCGCCACCAGGACACCGCAGTGCACGCGTGTGGGGACCCATTGCGTCACGCCAAAACCCGAGGCCTCGAGCATCCGCCGATACTCGGCAATGCTGTAGGCACGCCCTTCGGTCACGCTGAACAACGCCGCCGAATAGAGCGCGACGGGCAACGGACCTCCCAGATCATCGTCGAGAAAAACGTCGTGAATCAGCAGGCGTCCCCCCGGAGGCAGTCCTTCCGCACAACGCTGGAGCAAACGCAGGCATTCGGGTTCGTCCCAGTCATGCAGGATGTTCGAAAGAAGGACCACGTCGGCTCCCGCGGGGAATGGATCCGTGAACATGTCACCACCCTGCAATTCGAGGCGATCAGCCAGCCCGCTCGCCTCCGCAAACTCGGCGGCAACCCGCAGCACCTCCGGCCGATCCCAGACCACCGCCTTCAAGTCAGGGTTCGCTCGCAGGAGGGCGATCGAATACACCCCGGTTCCTCCACCCACATCCACCAACCGCCGGGCACCAGCAAGCGGCATCTGTTCCGCGAGTACGGGAGCCACATTCCGCGCACGACCGGACAACGCCAGAGTGAAGAATCGCGCGCCCGCTTCGGCGTCCATCGCGGAAACCAACCCCTCCCGATAGATGAAGGCGACGCCCCCCGACTCCCCCACGGCCGGCCGGTTGGTGCGCAACCTTTCCACCATCGCGAGAACACCCGGACTTCCGGCGGCCAGACTGAAGTAATCGCCGACGTGGTAGGCACTCGTCGAAACCAAGTGCGTCGAAGCCAACGGCGTCAGGCCCAGCACTCCCTCCACGGGACAAGAGAGCGTTCCCATCGCCCTCAATGCGGTGGTCAGGACACGGAAGGCGCGCGGTGCCAAGCCGAGGGCTGACCTGAGCGATTCTTCGGGTAGCGGACCCTTCTCCAGAATCCGGAAAACACCGAGATGCGCCGTCGCCGCGACGAGCAATTCCGTGGCGTAACTCCCACGGAAGAGCTCGAACAACAGGGACGGATCCGTCGACGAGGGAACGGCGGGTACCATGACAGCCGCAGCGACAGGGCCCTCGAGAGCCTCGGAATCCATGGAAGTAAAGTGTCCGTGAGGCGTCTCCCAGCATCCGTCCGCCGCGCCGTTCGAGGCCGTTCAGGCCCCGATCTGCGCCCGATACGCTTCGGGGCTCAGCAGGCCATCGGTTCCGCCACTGAGCTTCAACTTGTAGAACCATCCCCCCTGGTAGGGCTCGGTATTCACGAGAGCCGGCGATCCGCCCAACACCGGATTCACCTCGGTCACCGTCCCGGCCACCGGCGAATAGATGTCGCTGGCTGTCTTGACCGACTCCACCACCGCGCAGGCCTCGCCGGCCTTCACCACGCGCCCCACCGCGGGCAATTCGACGAACACAACGTCCGTCAACTCGTGCTGGGCGTGATCGGTGATGCCCACCGTGGCGATCTCTCCTTCGATGCGGACCCACTCGTGCGACTTTGCGAACTTCAGGTCGGGCGGAACTTGCGAGCTCATGTGCGTCGAGTTTGCGTTCCGCTCCCCCGGGTGGAAAGCGAGAAGTCATCCCGCCTTCATCCGGTTCCCGGCCTTGCGCCTTCGAACGCTTTGGGGAACTCTGCATCCAAGATACCGCATCACGTTCCATTGGATCGCGCCATGAACCTCCTCCTCACACGCCGTCAGGCACTTCGCACCACCGTCCTTGCCACCGCAGGCCTCGCCGCAGGTCGCGCTTTCGGGCAGGCCGCTCCCACCGGCCCCCACAAGCTCCCCGAACTCGGCTATGCCTACAACGCGCTCGAACCCTACATCGACGCGCAAACGATGCAGATCCACCACGGCAAGCACCACGCGGCCTACGTCAACAACCTGAACAAGGCCATCGCGGACTATCCCGATCTCCAGAAACTCTCCGCCGAGGAACTCGTCAAGAACCTCGACAAGGTCCCCGAGCGCATCCGCACCACGGTCCGCAACAACGCCGGTGGCCACGTCAACCACACGCATTTCTGGAAAGCCCTCAAGAAGAACGACGGTGCCAGCCCGGGCGACCGTCTCGGCGAATCCATCCTCGAAGCCCTCAAGGCCTCCACCCGCGAAGAAGCCCAGGAAGCCTTCGTCAAGGCCGCCCTCGCCGTGTTCGGCAGCGGATGGCTGTGGATCTCGGTCGACAAGGATAAGTCCCTGAAGCTCGAGTCTTCCCCGAACCAGGATTCCCCCCTCATGCAGGGCCGCGAGATCCTCTTCGGTGTCGATCTCTGGGAGCACGCGTACTATCTGAAGTACCAGAACCGCCGCAACGAGTACGTCGCGGCCCTGGCTGAGGTCATCAACTGGGAATACATCGAGGAACGTTACCAAAAGCTGACCTCCTGAGCGGTCCACAGACCGGACCCCCGCCCCGTTTTCAAGGCCCACGCCCACCCGGCGTGGGCTTTTCCGTGTCCGCAATCCAAGCCCCACGAGCGGAACTTCCCCCATCTGCGACTTGCATGTCACCGCGTTGACTGGCTTCTTCACCGGACTCATCGCGATGGGAAAAGAACTGCGCCAACTCTGGGAGGGTCTGCCGAACAAGGCGGAGTTCGCCGTGCTCGTCGCGGCATGGGTTTTCCTCTTCCACTTCCTCGGCAATTCAACGCTGGGCTACGTCGACACCGCCTCGATGTTCACCTGGCTCAATGCGCTGCATGAAAGCGCCGAAAAGGCGGACACCGACGACGCATTCGGACGTTACGTCCCCCTGTTGGTCCTGGTGCTCCTGATCGTCCGGAGACAGGAACTGACCGAAGCCGCCAAACGTTCCTGGGTTCCGGGTGTCGCGATCGTTGTTCTCGCCCTCCTTCTCCACGCCGCAGGATTCCTGGTGCAGCAGACACGCGTGTCGATCGTCGCGTTCTTCGTCGGCCTCTACGGCATCATGGGACTTTTGTGGGGACCCGGCTGGCTCAGGGCCGTGTTCTTCCCCTATTTCCTCCTCGCGTTCACCCTGCCGGTGACAGCCTACCTCGACGCACCCACGTTCAAGCTCCGGCTCTTCTCGACCTGGTTTTCGACGTGGTTCTGCAAGTCGATCCTGAGCATACCGATCAAGCGGATCGGCACGATGGTCTACAAGGACGCCACCGCCAAGGATCCGGGTTTCCAGTTCGATGTCGCCGCCGCATGCAGCGGCATCCGAAGCCTGACCATCGTCCTGCTCCTGACGCTCGCCTTCGCCTGGCTCCACCTGCGAAGCCCATGGCGCCGCTGTGTCATGATCCTCGCCGCCGTCCCCTTGGCGCTCCTCGGTAACACCGTGCGCCTGATCACCACCTTCTGTGTCGCCGACATCTGGGGTCAGGCAGCGGCTTCCAAGGTGGAAACCAAGGCCGGGTTCATCACCTTCGCCGTTGCCCTCGCCGGGGTCTTCGCACTGGGTCGCGTCCTCAACGACGCGCCGCCCGCCCCTCCGGGCTCAAACCCGGAACCTGAACCGGAACCGGAACCCGATCCCCTTCCACGAACCGACTCTGCCGCCCGTCCATGATCGCCAAACCTCGTCTTCTGGCCCTCCTGACCCTGCTGATCATCGGGGTCAGTGCCACCGGCTTGCGCACCCTCCGGACCGCCGTGCGCCTCGGAAATCCGGGCGTCAAGCTCAGCTCGATCCCCGTTCTCGATGAACACGACAAGGTAGCCCGGACCAACTCCATCGCGCTGCCGGTCAATGTTCCCGGTTTCGATGGACGCCTTGCCTCGATCACCCGCCTCGAACTGGATTACCTCCCCCCCGACACCACCTACGCCCGCCGGTTCTATACAATCCCGTCAGAGCAGTTCGCCGTGCAGGCCAGCGCCGTGCTGATGGGAACCGACCGAACCAGCATTCACCGGCCTGAATACTGCCTGACTGGCCAAGGCTGGAACATCGTCCGCCAGACCGCCACCAACATCCAGATCGGGGGTACCAAGCCCTTTACGCTTCCGGTGCAACGGTACGACCTCACGTTTCAAGGTGAGGTCAACGGCCGTCCTGCTGTCCGGTCCGGTGTCTTCGTCTTCTGGTTCGTGACCGAGGGCCAGACCACCGCCAGCCACTTCGAACGCCAGTGGTCGCTGATCCGCAACCTGCTCACCAAGCAAACCCTTCAACGCTGGGCCTACATCTCCTACTTCGCCGATTGTGCGCCCGGACAGGAAGACGGGACCTTCCGCCGCATCGGGCAGATTGCCGCATCCACCGTCCCGGAGTTCCAGTTGACCACGGGGGCCACTCCCTGAAATGGTTCAGGCAATCACCCCATCGCGGGTCCAAGGGTTCGGATTCCATGCTGCGCCGTCGCCGCCAGCTTTTCACCAAGGTCAGCAAGATTGTCGATGCCGCGCTCTTTGGCCTGGCGTTCTGGGTGACGCACGCCCTGCGCTCGCTCGACATTTTTGACCGCGGGGAACTCATTCAGGACTTCAGCAGCTACGCCTGGTTGCTGCTGGTGGTGGTTCCCCTGTCCACCCCGATCCTCGAACTCCAGGGATATTACCTCCGTTCAGTTCTGGGCTCCCGCCGCCAATCCCTGTGGATCCTTGCCCGCACTGCCGCGTGGGTCAGCCTCGCCGCCATTGCCGTCCTTTTCTTCCGGAAAACCGAGGGAGCCCGCCTCATCTTCGCCCTCTACATCCCCGTCGCGGTCCTCTTCATGTGGGCCAAGGATGAACTTCTGCGGGCTTGGTCCCTCCACCGCCACGGACGTGAGATTGCCCGCCGTCGCGTCATCATCGTCGGAGGCGGCACGGATCCCGCGCGTCTCGAGAAAGCCCTCCGGCTGGACCAGTTCCCGGACATCGAGATCGTCGGTCGGATCGACCTCAACGAACGCCCCATCGAGGAACTGGCCGACCTGTTGCACACCCATTCGGCCAACTCCGTCCTCATCGCCCCGCGCCAGACCCTGTTCGGGAACATCGAGCGAACCATCCAGTTGTGCGAACTGGAGGGCGTCGAGGTCTGGCTGCTTGCCGACTTCTTCCAAACCCGCATCTCCCAGACAACCGTTGATGACCTGCATGGCCACCCGATGCTGGTCTTCCGGTCCGGACCGGATGTCTCGTGGCAAGCCATGGGCAAGAGCGCGATCGATTTTGTCGGTTCCCTGGGCCTGATCCTCCTGTTGTCCCCCATCATGGTGGCCGCGGCGCTGGCCGTCCGCCTGACTTCGCCGGGGCCCGTTTTCTTCCGCCAGCAACGGGCCGGGCTCAACGGACGCCCATTCACCATGCTGAAGTTCCGCTCAATGGTGACCAACGCCGAGCAACTCAAGCAGGAACTCGCGGCGCTGAACGAGATGTCCGGCCCCGTGTTCAAGGTCACCAACGATCCACGGGTCACTCCAACCGGACGATTCCTCCGCAAGTGGTCCATCGATGAGCTGCCCCAACTCATCAACGTCCTCCGTGGCGAAATGTCGCTGGTCGGCCCTCGCCCGCTCCCCTTGGATGAGGTCGCCCGCTTCGATGACCTGGCCCACCGCCGACGCCTCTCTGTTCGACCCGGCCTCACCTGCATCTGGCAGGTCCGCGGCCGAAACAATGTCTCCGACTTCAAGGAATGGGTCCGGCTCGACCTCGAGTACATCGACAACTGGTCCCTCTGGCTCGACTTCAAGATTCTCCTGATGACCATCCCCGCCGTCTTCACCGGCGCGGGTGCCAAGTAAACACAACCAACCCATCCCCCATGCCTCCATCCCCATCCCCCCGGAAGGCTTCATCTACACCCCGGTCCAATGCCAAGCCAAGCCGAGCTCGATCGGGTGACAAGCCTGTCTCCGTCATCACCGGCGGCGCCGGTTTCCTGGGCTCCCACCTGGTTGATCTCCTTCTTTCTCGCGGACACCGCGTGACGGTCATCGACAACCTCATCACCGGGTCGACGGACAACATCCAGCACCTCGCCGGGAATCCGGACTTCCGGTTCATCAAGCAGGACGTCACCGAGTACCTCTATCTGGACGGGCCGGTGGACTTCCTCTGGCACTTTGCGTCGCCGGCCAGCCCGATCGACTACCTGGAAATCCCTATCCAGACGCTCAAGGTCGGCTCGCTGGGAACCCACAAGGCACTTGGCCTCGCCATGACCAAGGGTGCCCGATTCCTCATCACCTCCACCTCTGAAGTCTACGGGGATCCGCTCGTCCACCCACAGACCGAGTCCTACTGGGGCAATGTCAATCCGGTGGGCCCGCGCGGTTGTTACGACGAATCCAAGCGCTTCGCCGAGGCCTTGACGATGGCCTACCACCGGGAACATGGCGTGGACACACGCATTGTCCGCATCTTCAACACCTACGGACCACGCATGCGGGTCAAGGACGGCCGCGTCGTCCCGGCCTTCGTCAGCCAGGCCCTCCAAGGGAAGCCCATCACCATCTTTGGCGACGGAACACAGACGCGGAGCTTCTGTTTCGCCTCCGACCTCATCGAGGGGATCTACCGCCTGATGATGTGTACTGGAGGCACCGCCAGCGACCCGTGCAACATCGGGAATCCCCACGAATTGACGATGCTCCAGTTCGCACAGGAAATCATCAAGGCCACCGGATCCAAGTCGCGGATCATCCACAAACCCCTCCCGCAGGACGATCCCAAGCAACGTCGCCCGGACATCACCCGTGCCCGGAAACTGCTCGGCTGGGAGCCCACCATCCCCCTCGCTGACGGGCTCGTGCCCACCATCGCCTACTTCCGATCCAAGATCACCCGCTGAACCTTTCGCCCCGCGGCTTCTCCCAACATGCAGAACCTCATTGACGGTCGGGCCATCGCGTCCCAGATCCACACCGAAACCTCGCAGCGGGTGGCCACATTGCTCGAGCGAGGTTGCCGCCCCGGACTCGTTTTCGTCCGCGTGGGGGAAGACCCGGCTTCCCAAGTCTATGTCGGGATGAAGGAACGGAAGTCCCGGGAACTCGGAATCCACTCGGAGACCATCGTCCTCCCCGCGGCAACCACCCAGACGGAGCTTCTCGCCCTCATCCACCGCCTCAATGCCGAGCCCACATGGCACGGCATCCTCGTCCAGGCTCCGCTCCCACCCCAGATCGACTCAGCCACCATTTTCGCAGCCGTCGATCCCCGCAAGGATGTCGACGGATTCCATCCACTGAACGTGGGCCGACTCCTCCTCGGTGACACCGGTGGATTCGTTCCCTGCACCCCCGCGGGAGTGCATGAACTGCTGATCCGTTCCGGAGTTCCCATACCCGGCGCGAACGTGGTGATTCTCGGGCGCGGAAACATCGTCGGGAAACCCATGGCTGCGATCCTGGTGCAGAAGGGCCGCACGGCCAACGCCACCGTCACAGTCTGCCATTCGGCCAGTCGCGATATCGTGGAGCATTGCCGCCGTGCCGACATCCTCATCGCCGCCATGGGCGTGCCACGGTTCGTCACAGCCGCCTTCGTCAAGCCGGGTGCTGTCGTGATCGATGTCGGTGTCAACCGCATCCCGGATCCGGCGGCCCCCGGTGGCACCCGCCTTGTTGGCGACGTCGCATTTGATGAAGTTCAGCCCATCGCCGGAAGGATCACCCCGAACCCGGGTGGTGTGGGCCCGATGACCATCGCCATGCTGCTTGCCAACACCGCACGCGCCGCCGAGCTGGCCACACCCTGACAGGGGACGGACATGGGTTCCTTCCGCCCGCCAGGTCCTTGCCCTGCGTGCCATGAGCACGTTCCCGCACGCCGCGTTTCGTGCCCGCACTGCGGTGCAACGGCAGACGACGGCTGGCGCGAACAGGACGGATCCGACGGTCTCGACCTGCCAGAGGAGGATTTCGACTACGAGTCCTTCGTCCGCCGTGAGTTCCCACAGGAACCCGCCCCGCTCCAGTTCGATCGAAAGACCCTCTGGTGGGCGACCGCCGTGGTGCTTCTGGCCGCCATGACGGCGGGTTACTGGTGGTTTTGAGCCGACTTGGTCAGGTTACACCTTGGCTTGTGGGGACTTCTCCCTAACTTACCGCTCCGAAGCCATGGCGGACATCGAGATACCCTCCCCACAGGGACGCAAGGACGAGACACAGGTCGGAATCATCATCGCGGTGATCGCCGTCCTGATGGCTCTGGTGGGTTCACTGGGCAACAACGCGGCAGACGACATGATCGTCGGCGAGGTGAAATCCTCCAACGGGTTCGCCTGGTACCAGGCAAAGAGGCAGCGCGAATACATCAACGATCTGGAACTGCGCCGCCTCGCCATCGAACTGGCCGACAACCCATCCCCGGCTCGTCGCGCAGCTCTGGAATCCTTCGTCACCGACCTCAAATCCAAGAATCAGGAGTATCGCACCGAGAACGATGCAATCCGTGAAGGAGCCCAACGCGAGGCGGCCGCCGCCGAGTTATCCGGAAAACGGAATGACGCGTTCGGAACCGCCGAGATCCTGTTGCAGGTGGCGGTCGTCTTCTGCTCCCTGACCCTGCTGACCAATCGCCGCATGTTCCTCTACGGAGGCATCCTCGTCGCGTTGGTCGGCATCCTCCTCGCAGGCCGCGCCTACAGGCTCCAACCCACGACTCCGTCGCCCCAAACCCAGTCCGCACCCAGCACTCGCTGAGGGATCCGCGCTCCTCCTCCCGGTGAATCTTCCCAACAAACTGACCGTCTCCCGCTTCGCACTGACCGGCCTTTTCCTGGCAGTGATCTTCGCGCGCTTTCCAGGGAACGAAACCGTCGCCCTGGCCCTCTTCACCGCCGCCGGCATCACCGACGCTCTGGACGGCAGGATCGCCCGTTCCCGCGGCCTCATCACCAATTTCGGCATCCTCATGGATCCCTTGGCCGACAAGATCCTGACCTGTTCTGCCTTCATTGCCTTTGTCGAACTCCGCCAGATCGAGGCGTGGATGGTGGTGATCATCGTCGGACGCGAACTGGCGATCACGGGACTGCGACTGCTGGCTGCGTCCAAAAACGTGGTTCTCGCCGCCGAAGGATTCGGAAAGCACAAAACGATCTCCCAGATCGTCGCCATCGTCGCGGTCCTTGTCCTTCTGAGCTATCAGCAATGGGGCGTCTTTGGCCCCGCTGTCTTTGGATGGGCCATCGCCGGCAAGCCATGGATTGGTTGGTTCACGCCCCTCTCCCAATGGGTGGCTGTTGCCCTGACAGTCCTCAGCGGAAGCATCTACCTCTGGCGAAACCGCCAACTCTACCTCACCGAGGTATGAGCGCCTCCACCACCCGGGGTCTGCTGCTGCTGGCGCAAGGCCTCGGACTCGGCCGACTGAATCCCGGGCCTGGAACCTGGGGCAGCCTCGGCGGAGTCCTCCTCACCGCAGCCCTCCTCCTGGTCCCCCATCCCGCGTTCTACATCGGCACCGTCCTGATTCTCACGGCGGCTTCGATTCCCATCTGTTCCGTGGCCGAGAGGGCCTTGGGGGAAACGGACCCTGGTTCGGTCGTCCTCGACGAAATCATCGCTGTCCCCATCGCATTCTCCGGCTACGCCGTCCATTGGTGGGCCGTCGGAGCAACGCCCCGCCTCGAAGGAATGAGCCAATGGTGGCCGGCACTGTTGGCGGCCTTCGTCCTCTTCCGCATCTTCGACATCTGGAAGCCTTGGCCCATCCGGCGCCTGCAGAACCTTCACGGGGGACTCGGCATCGTTCTGGATGATGTGGCAGCGGCCCTCGTCAGCGCGCTTCTTCTGGGAATTGGCACCCCCCTGCTCTTCTACGTCCGCCTGATCGCCTGAAGCGGAGCGCAAATGGCCATTCTTGGGCAGAATGCCCACAACTCGCCTCAAACGTCGCCACATCCTTGCATTCGTGACGAGGAAATGCCTTTACCCGCGTTCTCATCTGCCCTACGCCCTTGGGACGACGGAAGCACCACACGCTTCCAAAATCCTTAGAGCATGAAACCACTGATCAAACTGGGTGGCATCGCCGCCCTCTTCAGTGGTCTGGTCCCCGGTTTGGTCACCGGGAGCTTCGCCCAGACCACGCTACCCGCATCACTGCGCCTCACGACAGGCGTGGATACCAACAAACCAGGATTCCTGGTTCGGACGGCGCAAGTGGAGGGAATCGACCACGCAGGGTCAGTCGCCACGTCCGAGCGCCTCCTCAACGGGGATCTCGGTGCGAACATCGCAAACCTCTCGGACCCCAACTACACCTTCGACACCAGCCTCGGGTTCTTCATCGTCAACCAAGGCCTGAACTTCCGCCACGACGCCGGCATTGACGCCGACAACGGCGTTCTCGTCGGACCTGAGTTTCCGGATACCCTGATTCCGGGCCTTCCAGGCACAACGGGCTCTTCCGAGCAGGCCGCCGCTGAGGCCATCGCCTTCCTCGAATTCCCAACCGCGGGAACGTACGAGTTCGCAGTCTCCTCCGACGACGCCTTCAAACTGACCTTCGGCGTCAACCCGCGCGATCGTTTCGCCACCGTGCTCCGCCAGTTTTCGGGAGAACGCGCGATGACCGAGACGCGCGTCATCCTGGTCAATGTCACCGAGCCCGGCATCTACCCGTTCCGCTGCCTCTGGGCCAATCGCATCGGTGCCAGCGGTTGGGAATGGTTCCTCTTCGACGGCGCAGGAAATCGCGTGGCCGTCGGCAATCCGACCAACACCGTCAAGTCGTACTACTCCGGGCCCCTCCGCCCGTACGTCGCCAACATCTTCCCTGAGTCCGGTGCCGTCGGCGTTTCTCCAACGGCCGCGGTCGTGGCCAACCTCAGGGATGATTCCATCGCGCTGGACGGTTCGTCCGTATCCCTCAGTGTGACCGCCAGTAAAGGCGGCGCCGCTGTTGCCGGAGCGTTCACCGTCAACAAGGTCGGCACCCAGACAACGGCCACATTCACTCCGTCCGCCGCCCTGGAAGTCGGCGCGCTGTACAACGTCACGCTGAAGTTCTCCGACGCCGGCACCCCGCCCTTGCCGCGAACCAACACGTGGTCCTTCAGGGTCAGCACGGCCGCCATCGAGGCCGCCGCGGCCATCCCTGAGTCTCAGGTCGACAAGACCAAGAAGGGCTTCCGCCTGTTCGTCCACCAAGCCGACGGCGTCGACTTCGACAACGCCGCGTCGCTCGACAACATCCGCAATCAATTGGAAGGCCTCGAAGGCGACAACCTCGCGGACCTTTCAAGCGCCGATGCCAACGGCTACTTCCTGTTCAACACGCCGGCAAACAGCGTCATCAACCTCAACAACTTCTACGAGGTCGTCGAGAAGGGCAATTTTACCTCGACCAACGGGTTTGCCGACCTTGCCTTCCCGGGCACCCCCGGCAACGGCGGCCTGGACTGGACGTCGGACAATCTCGCCACCGAGGTGATGACCGTCCTGCACTTCCCCACTGCCGGCAGCTATACCCTCGGCATCTTCGGCATCGACTCCTTCTCGGTCGCCATCGGTGACGGCAAACGCGGACCGAAGGATCTGTTCGCCACCGTGCTCGGTGACTTCGACGGCAACATCACCGAGAACTACCTGTTCTCGTTCTTCGTCCCCACCCCGGGCTATTACCCCGTCCGCCTGATCCACAACATCGGCATCAAACAGGGCGACCTCGAGTTCTTCTCGGCTGATCCCGATGGATCCAACCTCAAGCTCATCAATACCCCGGGTGGCATCCAGGCCTACCAGCCCCCGGCCTCGTTCCCGGCCTACGTCCGCAACGTGACGCCCGGCGTGAACATCGCTGGCATGCAGGAGTTCACGATCGTCGAGGTCCTGCCAAACGCGAACGTGACCGCCAACATCGTCGATGACGGCACCACGGTTTCTCCAAGCAACGTCAGCCTGAAGGTCGATGGCGCCGGCACCTCCACCGCCGTCAAGAACGGCAAGGTCACCACCGTCACCTTCACCCGCACGGCGGACTTCCTGCCGGCCACTTCCCATACGGCAACCTTGGTGTACACCGACAGCGCCGGAACCACCGTCACCAACGAATGGGACTTCGAGATCGTCGAAGCCTTCATCCCCGACATTGCCCGGTCCTATCCGCTCGGTTCCCAGGTCGCCAACACCCGCGGCTTCAAGGTTCGCACATGGCAGCTGCCCATCGGGTTTGTCACCGGCGAAAACGGTTCCGTGACCAAGTCCGAAGCCATGCTCGCCGGTATCCTGCCCGGGGCCAATGACGTCGACTTCACCGACACCACCTACCCGCGCGACGGCGAATGGTGGCAGGTGGATACCATCAACTTCGGGCCTGGGACCCAGGGCTCCATCCATAATGACCAGAAGCTCCCTGGCCTGCCCGGGAAGTCGGGCCGCATGGATCACTACGCGGCCGAAGCCATCACTTACATCGAAATGCCGACGGCGGGCCTGTACCAACTCTCGGTCCACTCCGACGACTCTCCGCGCATCATGCAGCAGGAGGAGCAGTCGTTCCAATTCGGCTGCGTCGTCATCACCTCGCCGCCTTCGCTGGCCGGCAAGCGCATCGGCATGTCGGCCACCCGTACGTCCATCGGTTCCGGATTCGGCGTTGACCTGCCCACCGCTGAACCGCTAGTCCTGAACCTGGTGGCCGCAAACCCCATCCTTGCCAACACCGCACTCACAAACGCTGCCCAGGCCAAGGATGCCGCTGTCCTCATCCAACGCGGTGGCGTGGCCTTCGGCCTGAAGGCGGTTCAAGCCAAGGCCGCCGGTGCCAAGGCCGTCATCATCTTCAATGATGGCACCACCGATCGGCCCGATCGTCCCCCCATCTTCATGGGTGGTACTGCTGAAGGCGTCGACATCCCCTGCTTGTTCATCAACTACCGTGATGGCACCAACCTTGTTGCCGAACTGGCCAAGGGCCCGATCACCGTCAGCCTCCAGGACAACCCGGAACAACAGGCCCTCATCCCCAACGACGGCTACTTCGGCGGCTGGACCTACTCCGTGTTCGTCGACAAACCCGCCATCTACCCGTTCCGCTTCGTCAGCGGCAATGGTGGTGGCGACTACTCCATGGAGTGGACGGTTGTGAAGCCTGACGGCTCCGAGGTGCTCCTCAACAGCGCCCATGATGTGGCCGCACTCAAG
>JBIKWS010000025.1:0-13352 GCA_044356195.1 Cyanophyceae cyanobacterium | reverse complement strand
TCCACCATCTCCTGATAAAACTCGGGCTTGTTGATGATGTCCCGTTCCTCGAACGGAAGGTCATACTTCTTGAAGACGGCCCGGACACCGGCACTCCATCCACACCAGGGCTTCAACCACGCGACGATCTTGGGCTTTTCCATGAAATTGTTCCTTGTGCGGCAACTTTGGCCTTTCCGGGACCAAGCGCAAGCCGGGGCAAGGACTGAATTGGGCCGGCCTCGGGGGCCATCCGGGATTCAAGCTTGCCGTCCCGAAGGTGACGGGCACTCTGGTCACACCTTCCTCTGATCATGCGATTTCGAAGTGCCATCCACCGTTACCGCAGCGCGTTCACGCTGATCGAGCTGCTTGTCGTGATCGCGATCATCGCGATCCTGGCCGGGATGCTGTTGCCCGCCATGGCCCGTGCGAAGGAGTCGGCCCGCGGTGCCATCTGCAAGAACAACATGCGCCAGCTCGGGCTCGGCATGATGATGTATGCGGAGGACAACCGGGATCATTACGCCTGGGCGGGTGAGCTGGACGGCAACCTTGCGGCGGACTGGGTCTGGGGTGGCCAGGACCGCGCTGCCCTCGACACCAGGGCCAACTGGACACGCCCGCCGCGTGGGTTCGGATTCATGGCAGCGGCGGGTGCCATCTTCCCCTACACCATGTCCCGGCAGGTCATCCGCCCCCCCATTGGCAACAACGTCGACACCCAGACGAATACCTATCCGGTCTATACCTGCCCCAGCGCCGGTCCGCTGGGCAGGGCGCTGCGGGTCAATTACAGCCTGAATTCCCTGATCGACGGCCGCGCCGGGAAGGGATCGCCACCGTTGGGCGTGAAGACCACCTCGGTCTCCAACCCGAGCGGCAAGTTCCTGTTCATGCAGGAGGACCCGCTCGCCATGGTGAACGCTTCCGTCAGTCCCGGCGGTTCCGTGGACGACTTCAAGCTCACCCTCCACAACGGCGGCCTCAACAACACCTTCATGGATGGCCATGTCGAATTCATGAAGGAAAAAGTCCTGCGCCCCATCGTCGCCAACACCCGCCCTGCCCTGACGGCGCAGTACTTCGACCCCAATGTCCGCTGAACCGAAACTGAAGCCGTTCGCAGACTGCCGGCTCTACGGGTTCGTGGACTCGGCCTATCTGGACGGACGCGATCCCGCAGCTCTGGCATCTGCGCTTTGCGAAGGCGGAGCCGACCTCGTGCAGGTGCGCGCCAAGGACGCCTCCGAAGCCGAAGTCCGCCGGATGGTCTCCGCGGTCCTGCCCATCACCCGCGCCGCGGGTGTCTGGTGTGTCCTGAATGATCACTGGGCCTTGGGCTGCGAACTCGGCTTGCCGTGCGTCCATCTCGGTCAGGAGGACTTCTTCGACGCGGGCTATCGGTTCGCCACCGACCTTCCATCCGCGGGCTTTCGTCCCGCCCTCGGGCTGAGCAGCCACGCTCCCGAACAGTTCCAACGCGCCGAAGCCGCCGGAGCGGATTACGTCGCGGTCGGCCCCGTATTTCCCACCGGGACCAAGCCCGGCCGGGCCGCCGTGACGCTGGATTATGTCCGCTGGGCGGCCGCGCACGCCACGCGCCCATGGTTTGCCATCGGCGGGATCCATGAGGGCAACCTCGACGAAGTCCTTGCCGCCGGCGCACAACGGATCTGCGTTGTTTCAGCGATCCTGCGCGCGCCGGATGTCGGTGCCGCCACGCGACGACTCCGGGCCCGGATTCCCTGATTGGCAAGCCCGGCACCGAAGCCAAAGCCGTCAGAACCGGGCGCATCTCGACACTACCCCCGCATGCAACGGGGTGGCGACGTCCTCGTCGCCGTTCCAAACCCATTCCCATGGCGGTGAGGACATCGCCGCCCCGGATCCTTTCCAAAAGGGGGGCAGTGTCACGATGCGCCCTTCAAAAACCCGTCTGTCGAAGGGCTTCGAACAGGACGATCGCCACGCAGTTCGAGAGGTTCAAGGAGCGCGCCGCTGCGTTGGGCATCGGGATGTCCACCCAACCCTCCGGGTGCTGTTGCAACAAGGGCATCGGAAGCCCCGCGGTCTCGCGCCCAAAAACAAGGAAATCCCCCGCGCGATACCCAACCTGGACGTAACTCCGGGGCGCACCCTGTTCGACAAACCAGAAGCGTGCCTCCGCTTCCTGCGCCGCCCGGAACGTGGGCCAATCCGGCCAAATCTTCCACGTCACCTGTTTCCAATAATCCATTCCGGCACGCTTCAACTGCCGGTCGTTCACCTCGAATCCCAACGGCTCGATCAGGTGCAACTCTGCGCCCGTTCCCGCGCACAAGCGGGCGATATTGCCCGTATTGGGCGGAATCTCCGGTTCAAGAAGAACGATCCGGAACGGCGGCTTCGCCACTTCACTCATCGCCAACCTCCCCGCCTGCTTCGACCGCCGTTGCCGGCCGGCCCTTCCGACGGTAGTAGACCTTCCAGAGAACCAACCCCAACGCCGGAGCGGTCATGCCAGCCAACCGCCGATCACGCGCCGCAAGCATCGGGACGATGGCTTCCGCGGGAATCCTCCCCACCCCGACCTGCACCAACGTCCCCACGATGCCCCGGCACATCTTGTAAAGGAAACCGTCGGCCTCGATCACGAAGGTCAGCCGCGACCCGGACCGTTGGATGTCGCATCGGGTGACATTCCGCACGGTGCTCAGGCGCTCGTAACCGGGCGTCGCCGAGAACGCGAGGAAGTCATGCCGCCCGACCAATGCCCGCGCTGCGCTGCGCATGGCGGCCAGGTCCAGCGGACGCGGAAAGTGCCATGCCTGCGTCCGGAGCAACGGATTCTCGGCCGACTCATTCCAGACGGTGTACCGGTACTGCTTGCCGGACGCATCGAAGCGCGCGTGGAAATCCGGGCGAACCCGGGCGGCGTCCATGACGCGGATGTCCGGTGGCAGATGGGCGTTCGCCGCCAGCACCAGTTTGCGCGGTTCCATCCGCCACTGGGGTTTTGCCACGTCGAAATGGACCACCATGCCCAACGCGTGGACGCCCGTGTCCGTGCGACTGGAGCTGTGGACCCGGGGCACCGGCTGGAACAATCGCCCCAAGGCTTCCTCCACCTTCAACTGGACGGAGACGCCCTCCGGCTGGAGTTGCCACCCCACATAACCCGTTCCGTCGTAGGCCACCGTCATCCGAAGCCGGACGTGATCCTTGGCCGCCTCGTCCGGACGTTCACGGGTGCGGGGCGGGATCGGCTCCTGCGACCTCACGAGGCAATGCTGTCGAGATACCCCTGCAGGAGCACCGCCGCGGCCGTGGCATCGATGCGGTCCCGAGTGTCGCCCTTGCGCCCGCCCTGGCGAAGGGCCTTCTGGGCCTGAACGGTGGTTAACCGCTCGTCCCAGGTGCGGATCGGCACCTGGATGGCGTCCTTGAGCGCGGTGACGAACACCCGCACCTTCGCCGCCGCTTCCCCGTACGACCCGTCCATGTTGCGCGGCATCCCGACCACGATCAGTTCCACTTCCTTCTCACGGAGCAGGACCTTCAACCGCTCCAGAAACTCCGGGAATGGGTCCGGCGCAATGTGTTCGACCGGATGGGCCAACATCTTCAGCTCGTCGCTGACGGCCACACCGATGCGCACGGTGCCATGGTCGAGTGCCAGGATTCGCATGGGGCTCAGAGTAGGCTCGCCGAATCGGTGTCGATCAGGAGCGTCGCTTGCGGCGCAGTCCTCAGGATCGAGGCCGGACACGACGTAGCGATCGGACCTTGGAGCAGGTTGCGGACGGGGACGGCCTTCCGCTTCTCCGGCGCGAGGCACAGCACCTTCTTCGCCGCCAGCAGCGCGGGGATCGTCAGGGTGAGCGCGTACGGCGGAACCGCCTCCAGCGACGGGAAGTGCCCCTCCTTCACCTGCTGCATCTTGCAGTCGTCATCCAGCTTCACGAGCTTGACCCGGTGCGGGTCGTCGAAGCGCGCCACCGGGGGATCGTTGAACGCGATGTGACCATTCTCGCCAACGCCCATGCAGCAGAGGTCGATGGGCTGGGCCGCCAGCAGATCCGTGTAGCGCTGGCATTCGTCCAGCGGGAGGAGGCAGTCGCCGTCGAGGTAGTGGAACGCCTTCGGATGCAGCAACGATTCCACGCGCTGCTTCATGTAATAGCGGAAGCCCGCCGGGTGCGTCGCCGAAATGCCGAGGTACTCGTCCATGTGGAACAGCGTCACCTTCGACCAGTCCACGCCCCCCATGGCGACCAGGTTCTTGAGGAACCGGATCTGCGAATTGCCGGTCGCGAGGATCGCCGCGGCGCTGCCCTGCCGGGCAATCGCGTCCGAAAGGCACTCGCGGACCGCGAGCGTCATGTGCAGGGCCAGGTCTTCCTGATTGCCAAAAACCAACACCGGCAGCTCATCCTGGGTGAATTGCCGGACGGGAACGGGAGCAGAACTCATGAGTGCGGCCAGCTTTGCGAAGGTCCCACGCCCCCGCAAGCCCCCGATACAGGCGGCGTACGCACTCGTGGCTCCAATTCGGGATTCCCCCTGCCGAACCTGCGAGACTACCCTCCGGCCCATGATCCTCTGCGGCATCAGCGACGAAGCTGGCAATTCCCTCGCCTCCCAGATCCAGGCGACCCGTGAACTCGGCTGGAAACACCTCGAAATGCGGAACGTCGTCGTCGATGGCTTCCCCAAGGGCAACTTCCACGACATTCCGGACGCCGCCTTCGACCTGGCGCTGAGCCAACTCGCCGAAGCCGGCATCGGCGTCCATTGCTTCGCCTCCACCATCGGGAACTGGGCCAAGAAGATCGAGGACCCCTTCGACATCACCCTCGCCGAGGTTTCCCGCGCCATCCCGCGGATGCAACGGACGGGCACCCGCTTCGTCCGGATCATGAGCTACAAGGTCCGCGACGACGCCGACCAGATGGAAGCCGAACGCTTCCGCCGCCTCCGCGAGGTCGTTGCCCGCTTTCGCGACGCCGGCATCCAGCCCGTCCACGAAAACTGCATGAACTACGGGGGCATGAGCTGGCAGCACGCCCTCCAGCTCCTTGAAAACGTTCCCGGGCTGCAATGGGTCTTCGACACCGCCAACCCCGTCTTCAACACCGACCGCTCCAAGCCTGAACCCCGCCCGCGTCAGGATCCCTGGGAATTCTGGACCCATGTCCGCGACGCCTCCGTCCACATCCACATCAAGGACGCCCGGTGGAACACGGCAAAGAATGACGCCGACTACACCTTTCCGGGCGAAGGCGACGGCGCCGTCGAACGGATCCTGCGCGACGCCTTCAGCCGTGGTTACGACGCTGGAATCTCGATCGAACCCCACATGGTCGCGGTGTTCCACGATGCCAACGCCGCCGCTCAGGACGATGCCCTGCGCACCAATTATGTGGAATACGGCCGACGGTTGGAGGCCCTCATCGCCGACCTCAAGGCCTGACCGCGGAACGGATCACCCCTTCCGCAGCAAGCGTTTTCAGGAACGACCGCAAGATTTCCTTCCCACTGCATTAGTCCCACCCGGGTTGGAGCGCGGCCGGCAACCTCTGGCTAATAGCCGACTCTGGAGTCTTGCACTTCGCGTGCATGCGGTAATGTTTCCCCCCTCAAGGGATCATTGATCGCCGCCATGAACGTTTCGACTGTCCGTACCCAGAGTCTCAGCAACGTCGGTTTTGTTGAGGAACTCTACGATCGCTACCTCTCCGACCCCGAAAGTGTTGCACCCGAGTGGCGCAACTTCTTCGCCGATGGCGGCCTCGCCGAGATCGGCGGGGCCAACCGTGCCTTCGGCCCCACCGTCAAGGCCTATTCGATCTTCTCCCCTGCCGCGCGCGCTGCCGAAGTCCGCACCGCCACCGCCCAGCAGGACCGCATCGACCAACTCGTCCGCGCCTACCGCTTCCGCGGACACCACATCGCCCGGCTCGATCCCCTCGGTCAGGAACGCCCGGTTCCCCCGGAGCTGGACCCCGCCTTCTACGGCTTCTCCGAGGCCGACATGGACCGCGAGTTCTCCGTCGAGGGCGTAGGGCCGAAGGACCAGCCGCGCATGAAGTTGCGTGCGCTGATCAGCAACCTCCGGAACACCTACGCACGTTCCATCGGCGTCGAGTACATGCACATCGACGACCTCGCCATCCGCCGCTGGCTGCAGGAACGGATGGAGACCACCGAAAACCGACTCCAGATCCCCCGCGAAACCCAGATCCGCATCCTGACCCGGCTCACCGATGCCGTGATGTTCGAGGAGTTCATCCGCAAGAAGTTCATCGGTGCCAAGTCGTTCTCCCTCGAAGGTTCGGAGAGCCTCATCCCGCTGCTGGATCTCGTCATCGAAAAGGCCGCCGAACACGGCGTCCGCGAAGTCGACATGGGCATGGCCCATCGCGGCCGGCTCAACGTGCTCGCCAACATCCTCGGCAAGCATCCCAAGGTGATTTTCCGCGAATTCGCCGACATGGAGCCTGAGAAGTACCGCGGCTCCGGCGACGTGAAGTACCACCTCGGCCACTCGAAGAAGTTCCGCACGGCCGCCGGAACGGAAGTTCACCTCTCCCTCTCCTTCAACCCGTCCCATCTGGAGTTCGTCAACCCGGTCGTCCTCGGCCGAGCCCGCGCCAACTCCGATCGCCTCGGGGACACCGAGCACCGTCGGACCCTCGCCCTGCTCATCCACGGCGATGCCGCATTCGCCGGCCAGGGCGTTGGCCAGGAGATCCTCAACCTCTCCCAACTCCCGGCCTACCACGTCGGCGGCACCGTCCACATCATCGTCAACAATCAGGTCGGGTTCACCACCTCGCCCGACGCCGCCCGCTCCACCACCTACTGCACCGACGTCGCCAAGATGCTTCCGGTGCCCATCTTCCACGTCAACGGCGAGGACCCCGAGGCGGTGATGCAGGTCGTGAACCTCGCGATGGACTTCCGCAACACCTTCCAGCGGGACGTCATCATCGACATGTACGCCTACCGCCGGCTGGGTCACAACGAGGCTGACGAACCCTCGTTCACCCAACCCCTGCTCTACCGCGCCATCGAACAGCGCAAGCCCGTCCGCGAAGGATACCTCGATCACCTCCTCCAGTTGGGCGGCATTACCCGCACCGAGGCCGACCAGATCGCCGAGGAACGCCGCCAACACCTCGAAAAGGCGCTCTTCGAATCCCGCGCGCCCGGCTACAAGCTCCCGACCGACGCCGCTTCCGGGGTCTGGGCATCGTTCAAGGGTGGTGCCGATTCCTCCATTCCCGACCCTGAAACCGGATACGACCGTACCCGCCTTGGCGAACTCATCGCCCGGACCACCGTCGTTCCCGACGATTTCACGCTGCATCCGAAGCTGAAGAAGATCCTGGAAAACCGCCGGGCGATGGCCGCGGGCACCGAATCCCTGGACTGGGCCACCGCCGAGGCCGCCGCGTTCGCCACCTTGGCAGCGGAGGGTCACCGCGTCCGGCTCAGCGGCCAGGATTGCGGCCGTGGCACCTTCAGCCAGCGCCACGCCGTCCTGCACGACTTCCACACCGGCAAGACCTGGACGCCCCTGAAGCACCTCCAGCCGAAGCAGGGACCCGTCGACATCTACAACTCCGCCCTCAGCGAGGTCGGCGTCCTCGGATTCGAGTACGGCTACAGCCTGGAGAGCCCGGATGGACTCGTCCTCTGGGAGGCTCAGTTCGGTGACTTCGTCAACGTCGCCCAGGTCATCATCGACCAGTTCATCAGCTCCGCCGAAGACAAGTGGAAGCGCCTCTCCGGCGTCACCCTGCTTTTGCCCCACGCCTTCGAAGGTCAGGGACCCGAACACTCCTCGGCCCGGCTCGAGCGTTTCCTCAGCCTCTGCGCCGAGGACAACATCCAGGTCGTCTACCCGACCACTCCGGCCCAATACTTCCACCTGCTCCGCCGCCAACTGATCCGACCGCTGCGCAAGCCGCTGGTGGTGATGACGCCCAAGAGCCTCCTGCGCCACCCGAAGTGTGTCTCGCCCATCGGCGATCTCGCCTCCGGCCGCTGGCAACGGATCATTGCCGACAAGTGGGCCGATCCCGCAGCGGTCACCCGCGTGCTCCTTTGCTCCGGCAAGGTCTACTACGAACTCGACGCCCGGCGTCAGGAACTCAACGCGCGCAACACCGCCATCCTCCGCATCGAGCAACTCTACCCCCTCGCTCCGGAAGAACTCGCCGCTGCGCTCGCGCCCTATTCGGCCTCGGCACCGGTCCTCTGGGTGCAGGAAGAACCCGCCAACATGGGCGGCTGGACCCACATGGTCGTGAACTACTCCGAGGTGCTCTCGCGATCCACTCCGGTGCGCTGCATCAGCCGCCCGGCCTCGGCCAGCCCGGCCACCGGCTCCTTGAACTCCCACAAGATCGAACAGGACCTCATCCTGTCCGCGGCAATCCCCGCCACCGTCCAATAATCCATCCTTCCTTTCCCAGTACCCGTCATTCCTTCCATGCCTACTGAAATCAAGGTCCCCTCCGTCGGCGAATCCATCGCAGAAGTCGAAATCGGCCAGTGGCTCAAGAAGCCCGGCGATGCCGTCCGCGAAGGTGAAACCCTCGCCGTCCTCGAATCCGAGAAGGCCACCGTCGACCTTCCCTCCCCCGGCTCCGGCACCTTGGTCTCCGTCCTGAAGACCACCGGCCAGGTCGCCGCCATCGGTGAGGTCATCGCCATCCTCGACGCCGCTGTTCCCGCGGGAACCACCGTGGCTCCGGCACCCGCCGCCGCTCCGGCCGTGGCGCCTGCCGCGGACAAGGTCATGCCTGCCGCCGCCCGTGTCCTCGCGGAAGCCGGCCTTCCCGCCTCCGCCGCCACCCCCACCGGTCCCGGTGGCCGCATCCTCAAGGAAGACGCCCTCCGCGCGGCCAAACCCGCACCGGCCGCTCCGGTCGCTCCGGCAGCCCCCACCCTGCGCCCCGAGGTCACCGAGCACCCCGAGGAAGTCGTCCGCATGTCCCGCCTCCGCCGCACCGTGGCTTCCCGACTCGTTCAGGCGAAGTCCGAGATGGCGCTCCTCACGACCTTCAACGAGGTCGACATGTCGGCCGTCATGAACCTCCGCAAGGAGATCCAGGAGAGCTTCACCGCCCGCCACGGCGTGAAGGTTGGGTTCATGTCCTTCTTCGTGAAGGCCGTGGTCGACGCCCTCAAGCTCGTCCCCCAGCTCAATGCCGAGATCCGCGGCGACGACATCGTCTACAAGCACTACTTCGACATCGGCGTCGCCATCGGTGGCGGCAAGGGTCTGGTCGTTCCGGTGCTCCGCAACGCCGAGCGCCTGAGCTTCGCCGGGATCGAGAAGTCCATCGTGGAATTCGCCACCCGGGCCAAGGAAGGCAAGCTGATGCCAGCCGAGCTCGAAGGCGGTTCGTTCACGATTTCCAACGGCGGCGTCTACGGCTCTCTGCTCTCCACGCCCATCGTCAACCCACCGCAATCCGGCGTTCTGGGAATGCACACCATCCAGGAACGTCCCATTGCCCTCAACGGCCAGGTCGTCATCCGCCCGATGATGTACATCGCGCTCACCTACGATCACCGCATCGTCGACGGCAAGGAGGCCGTCACCTTCCTCAAGCGCGTCAAGGAAGTGATCGAGAACCCCTCCCGCCTGCTCCTCGAAGCCTGATCCCTGCGCATGAGCTCCATCCTCATCCTCGGCGGTGGCCCCGCTGGCTATGTCGCGGCCATCCGTGCCGCCCAACTGGGTTTCACCACCACCTGCGTGGAACGCGAACCCGCCCTCGGCGGAACCTGCCTTCGCGTCGGCTGCATCCCGTCGAAGGCCATGCTCGAATCCTCCGAGATCTACTCAGCCTCCCTCCATGGTCTCGAACGCCACGGCCTCGTCGTGGGCTCCATCCAACTCGACCTCGCCCGACTCCTGAAGCGCAAGGAAGACGTCGTCAACGGTCTCACCAAGGGCATCGACGGCCTCCTCAAGAAGAACAGCGTCACCCGCCTTCAGGGCCACGCCCGTTTCACCGGACCCGGCACGGTTTCCGTGACCAACGCCGCCGGCGAATCCCAGTCGGTCTCCGCCGACCACATCATCATCGCCACCGGCAGCCGGCCCTCCAGCCTCCCCGGGATCGAGATCGATGGCTCCATCATCGGTACCTCCACCGAGGCCCTGTCCTACCCCGCCGTTCCTGAGCATCTTGTCGTGATCGGTGCCGGTTACATCGGGCTGGAGCTGGGTTCTGTCTGGGCGCGTCTCGGAGCGAAGGTCACGGTCGTCGAGTATCTCGACCGGATCCTGCCCGGCATGGATCGCGAAATCGCCGACGAAGCCCAGAAGCTCCTCGCCCGCCAGGGCCTCGACTTCCGGCTCGGACACAAGGTCCAGTCCGCCAAGGTCGAGGACGGCAAGGGTGTCGTGCGCTGTGAGGGGCGCGATCCCATCATTGCCGACCGCGTCCTGGTGGCCGTGGGCCGCGTGCCCAACACACAGGAGCTCGGCCTCGAAACCACCGGCGTCCAACTCGATCCCCGCGGTCGCATCGACGTCGATGCGCACTTCAAGACCTCCGTCGCTGGCCATTACGCCATCGGCGACGTCATCAAGGGCCCCATGCTCGCCCACAAGGCGGAGGAAGAAGGCGTCGCCTGCGTCGAGTTCATCGCCGGAAAACACGGCCATGTGGACTACGACACCATTCCCGGCGTGTGCTACACGCACCCCGAGATTGCGTCGGTCGGCAAGACCGAGGAGCAACTCAAGGAAGCCGGCACTCCCTACAAGAAGGGCGTCTTCCACTACCGCGCCAACGGCCGGGCTCATGCCCTCGCCGAAACCGATGGCCGCGCCAAGATCCTCACGCATGCCGAGACCGATCGCATCCTGGGCGTGCACATCATCGGTGCCCGCGCTGGCGACCTGATCGCGGAGGCCGTCGTCGCCATGAGCTTCCATGCCAGCGCCGAGGACCTCGCCCGATGCTCCCACGCCCATCCCACGCTGGCCGAGATCCTCAAGGAAGCGGCCCTCGCCACGGACGGACGCGCTCTCCATTCCTGAGCCGCGTCATCACCGCGCGCAGTGTGACACTGCCCCCGCTTGGAACGGGGTGGAGCCGTCCTCGTCGCCGTTCCAACGCCTTTCCAAGGGCGATGAGGACATCGCCGCCCCGAAACCACTCGCAAAGGAGGGAGCGTCAAGTTCCTCCCGGGGCGGAGATCGATTGAATGCCGCGTGAACCCGCGACAGCCCGCTTACGGGGCTGGAGCCGGAGCCACGACAGGCACGGCCGCGGCCGACTTCTCGGCAATGTTCCGTTCGAGCCGCTTCTTCACGTCCAGGTGAACCTCGTTGGTCACCAGCGTCAGGTTCGTCCGGGCCGATTCGAATTCACCGGTGCGGATGTTCCATCGGGCGAGGTGCAGGAAGATTCCTTCACGATCCACTGGATTGTCCGACAGTTCGAGGGCTTCGAGCCAACCAGTGCGCGCAGCTGCCGCCAGCTTCAGTTCCGCGAGGCGCTTTCCTTCGGGCGTGTCCGAAGGTGAAGGCTTCACGCCGTAGTAGGTCTGCGCGTAATCGAAGGCATACCTGAAATTATGCGGGCGCAATCGGCGCACCTCCTTGTACATCGCCAACGCCCGGTCGAAGACCGCCTGTTCGTCACAGCGGTAGTACTCCATCGCATCCTTCCGGAAGAGGAACACCACCGTCGCCAGGTTGTACCGGTACACCGGCTCGTACGGATTGAGCTCGATCGCCTTTTCATAGGCCGGAAACGCCCGCGCAATCGGACCAATGTGGCCGTACAGGTTCGCCAGGTTGTTCCAGACCGCCGGATCGCGCGGGTTCATCTCCGACGCCTTCTCCAGGATCTCGATGGCTCCCGGCTCATCGCCCGTCTCCGCCAGGAAGCTCGCGTAGGCATTCCGCACCGGCACGTAGTCCGGATACTTCTTCATCAGCGCCAGATACGCGTCGGCCACCTTCTGGTTGCGGACCTCGATCCGCTGCCGGAACGCCAGCTCCGATTCCGCCCGGGGATCCGTCGGATCCATCGCCCGACGCTCGAGGATCCACGCCTCGATCTCCGTGTCGGACGCGTCGTCATCCTCCATCACCACCTGCAACTCCAGATACCGCGGATCCTTTTCATCCGGACGCGAGACGATCACCGCCGGATCGACGCCAACCTTCCCGACAACATAGTTGGAAAGCGCAGCAGGCTGGTTTGTGGCCAGCAGCACGGACAAGGCACCAACGAGCAGGTCGCTCATGTCAGTCAGACTACGTCACCCGCAGGAACGTTCCATGGGATTTTCCCAAACCGTGCGACGCGTAACCTCCCGTCCAGCGGCGCCGTCATGCCTCTTGTAACACGTCAGGAACCATTCACATGAAACGCAACGTTCTCATCGCCCTCGCTTCCCTGTTCATGCTCGGTTCGGTCGGGCTCCGCGCCGCCGAAGGGGATGCTCCCGCCACGAAGCCCGCGCCTACTGAGGAAAAGCGCAAACCCGGCAACGAAAACCTCACCCCGGAGGAACGCGAGAAGCGCCGCAAGGAAGCCATCGAGAAGCGCAACGCGCGCCTCAAGGAACTCCGCGCGAAGAAGGAGGCCGGCACGCTCAACGACGCCGAGAAGCTCCAACTCGAACGCCTCGAGAAACAGGGCGACCGCGCAAAGCGCGCCAAGGAAGACGGTGCCAAGCCCGCCAAGCGCCCCAAGAAGGAAAAGTCCAAGGACGCCGCCGAGTAATCGGCGTCCGCACCCTATTGTTTTGGCCACACAGCGCCGTTCCCTCCGGGGACGGCGTTTTCCGTTTCCTGCGCAGCGAACCCACGGCATCGGACGGGTCCTCCGAGATTTCCATCCGCCCTTCCGCCCCCCTTGTGCAAGGCTCGCCACCATCGCTCATGGATGCCTCCGACACCGAGATCATCACCGCCATCCGCGGCGGTGATTCCGGCCGTTTCGAGGAACTCGTGCGCCGGTACCAGCCCCGCCTTTTCGCCACCGCACGGCGCTACGCCCGTCGCGAATCCGAGGTCGAGGACATCGTCCAGGCCATCCTGGTCCGGGTCTTCCAGAACCTCGATTCCTGGCGCGGCGACGCCCCGTTCGAGCACTGGATCATGCGGATCGCCGTGCGCGTCTGCTACGACGCCCTCCGTGTCCACCAGCGCAATCGCGAGCAACCCATGGCCGAACTCTCGGAGGAGGAATCCAGCTGGCTCGAAAACCATGCCGCATCGCCCGAGGACAGGACCGACGACACCGCCGCCGCCCGCAGCCTGGTCGCCCGCGCCTTCGAAGAACTCGCCCCGGCTTCCCGCCTGATCCTGACCCTTCTGGAATTGGAGGACCGCTCCGTCCGCG
>JBIKWS010000507.1:0-3873 GCA_044356195.1 Cyanophyceae cyanobacterium | reverse complement strand
GTGACCAGAGGACAGCCCTCGGCAAGCCGATAACGACATTGGGCCCCGAACAGGCTGTAGGTCCCCGTGCCGGTGCGATCGGCCTTGAATTGCCCCGAATCGAGAACCTGCCGCAAAAGGTCGTGGTATTGTCGCATGCTACTGCGGGCTTCTAGCCTACCGTTTGCTGATGGCCCACACGAAATTCCGTGCGGACCTCTGGGGCGATGAAGGAATCCCGCGCTCAGACCTGGAACCAGGCGGGATCGAGACTAATCCGCGTCCCGGATTGAACCGCTTCGTGCGCCTTGATGGCCAACACGGTGGCCTGGTAGCCAGCCTTCCAACCCGCATCGGGCACGGTGCCGTCGTTGATGTGCTCGATGAAGCGTCCCAGTGCGAACTGGAGTGGTGGCTCTGTCTGCGAAGCGGCTTCTGCCGGCTTCTTGCCTTGGGCGAGGATTTTTGTGGCATTCGCCACCAATGCGATGCCCGAGTCGTTGAGGAAATCGTCCTTTCGTGCGTAGACCTCCCAACCAAGCAGCGGCGCATCGGTTTCCTTGAACATCCAGGCCTTGTTGTCGCGAATCAGCACGGCGGCATCCGATCCGTAAAAGACGTCGTGTTCCCCTTCGAAGGAGTTGGCCAACGTTGACGTGAAGGAATGGCGCAAGCCGCCCGCGAACTCGAGGATGACGGTCACGGTATCGGCCACTTCGCGGTCGTCCTGCCACTGAAGCACGCCACCGAAGCCAGAGACGGCCACGGGTATCTTGTCGTTGAACCAACAGGCCGTATCCAGGCTGTGGATCCCAATCTCACCCGGAAGCCCGATGGACGTGTCCTTGTACAACCGCCAATTCAATGCTCGCTCCCGATCTCCGTTGGGGGATGAGCGGCGCCAACTTTGCTTGCGGTTGTATTGTCCCCGGGAGACGGCAATCCTGCCCGTAGCTCCTGTCCGCACAAACTTCAGTACATGATGATGTTGTGGGTTCTCCCGGAGCTGGAGTCCGGCTTGGAAGACCTGACCTTTCGGAAGTCCCTTCGCGGCGGTGGCGATGGCGCGCGCATCATCGATCGAGTGCGCCAGGGGGGCCTCCACATACACATGCTTTCCGGCCTGCATGGCGGCCACGGCAATTTCCCGATGAAGGTGGGTGGGCGTGGCGACGATCACGGCCTGGACCTCGGGATTGGCGATCAACTCCCGATAATCAGCGTGCTGTTTGGCATTGGGCGCTGCCTCTGCGGCCCTCCGGAAGGCGGCCTTGTAGTTGTCGCAAATCGCCGTGACAGGCCCGTTTGGCAATTTCGCCAGGGTCGTCAGTATGTCGCGGCCCTGCGTTCCGAGGCCGATGACGCCACAACGCACAGGTGGCCCCGGAGGCTTTTCCTTGTAGTTGGGATCGACCTTGGGCGGCGGCAGGACCTTGGCGTCGGCCGTTTCCAGTTTCGCGGCTTCCTGGGCGGTCAGGGGGATTCCGCCCATGGCGGCCATGACCGTCGCAAAGGAGCCTGCCTTGAAGAAATGGCGGCGGTTCAGATCTTGCCCGGAGGATCGTTCGTCACTCATGTGGAATGCGACGACAGTGCCCGGTGGAATCATCACTGCCAAGAGGCAGCTGATCCTCAAACCCCTCCAAGTTCGAAGCGCCGCGCTGCCCTGCTTCCCCTGCCCTGAAGCAACTGCATGCCTTTCACCTCACGTCGTTCCTGCACTGGGCAATCCACCCCGATCCGGTCCACCCTGCGGTCACGATGAATCGACGCTCCCCTTCCCTGGATCCAATCCAGGCTGCCCGGTGGATCCGACGAAGACACTCCACCGCACCCGGAGTTGGCATCGTCCTGGGCTCCGGGTTCGGCCCTATTGCGGAGGCCATTCCAGATGCCTGTTCCATACCCTACTCGGAGATTCCGGGCTTTCCCGTCGGCGGCGTGAAGGGACATTCCGGCCAATTGATCCTCGGGCGCTGGCACGGCATCGAGGTCGCGGTGTTGGCCGGCCGAGCCCATTTCTACGAGGGTTTCGACATGGCCACCGTGACCTTCCCCACCCGCGTTCTCGCGGCTCTCGGCATCCGGGATCTGCTGCTGACCAATGCAGCGGGCGGCATCCGACGCGGTCTCAAGCCCGGCGATTTCGTCGCCATTTCAGATCACATCAATTTCCTCGGGACAAATCCACTTCGAGGCCCCCTTGCGACGGGACGCGAGCGCTTTGTGGACATGACGGCCGCCTACGATCCCGAGCTTCGGAGCCGAATGCTGCGGGCAGCGAAGAACCTGGGAATGCGGATCCGCGAAGGCGTTTATCTGGCGGTATCCGGCCCGTCCTTTGAAACCCCGGCTGAGATCCGTGCCTTCCGGACATTGGGGGCGGATGTCGTCGGGATGAGCACGGTTCCCGAGGCCATCGTGGCGCGACAGTGCGGGATGCGTGTGGCGGGCTTGAGTTGCATCACGAATGTCGCGGCCGGATTGGCGGGACCGAATCAATCATTGTCTCACGGGGAAGTCCTCGACGTCGCACGCGAGGTTGCCCCGAGGGCCACACGTCTGGTTGAAGCGTGGATTCAGGGCTGAGGGGCTGAGCAGCGGTTCGAGCCCGCTCTTGCCTGCCCTGCCCCGAGCCCTGACACTGAACGCGGATGCAGCCGTTCCAGATCATCTTCAATCCGACCAGTGCCGCGGAGCTCGCGAAGCTCCCGCGGGATCTTCAACTGCATATCCTGGGTCAATTCCGCGGCTTGCCGCAGGAACTGCAACGCGAGGACTCCCATTTCGGTAGCCTCACCCGGGATGGCCGCACCCTGACGCGTTACCGACTTGGCGACTATCGCCTCTACTTCGAACGCCATGTTCTGGGCATCGTCGTGCACCGTATCCTCAGCCGGAACACCGTCCGCGACTTCCTCTTCCGATCCAACCTGCCCACGGGCGAGGACGAACAGCTTCAGGACAATCCCAAGTTCTGGGAAATGATCGAGCGCGCGCGCTGAGCGCCCTGAGGGCAACTCGAGGTTGCCCGAATTGAAAACGGCGACGAGGACGTCTCCACCCCTTTTCATGCGGGGCAGTGTCAAGATTCGCCCGTCGCGGTGCGCTCGTTCCCTTCCGGGTCAACGCCCACCCTTGCAATGGACACAGGCAGCGCCATGGAGGAAGCGGGTCCGGAAGTATGCCTCGCGCCCCGTTTCCTTCGGAGCCCCGCGATCCGCCGCGTCCTGCATTTCCATAAACAAGGCTGCTGGCGAACGCGGGTTCCATCCATGAGGCTGCCCCGGCCCATACTCGAACCGGGCGTTGACTGAAGGCGTTGCCCTTTTAAGGAAATCGTCCATCCGGTGAACGGCGTTGTTCAGGAAATACTCATCCGCCTCACCCACCCAGACCTTCAGCTTTCCAACGAGTTTCGGAGCGAGCGTTTCCCAGTTTTCCTCCATCAACCGACGCATATCCCATCGGCGCCAGGATTCACCGATGCCGGACGCGAGCGCTCCGGTCCTTGGATCCCATCCCGGTACGGGTTGTCCGGTGTCGCCTCTCGGCGCGAAGGTCGCATTCCATGCACCCCATTGGCCGCCACTCCGGGTATAAGAGTCCCCAAGGCCCAGGACGTTTTCATACTGGACCTCGTGGCGCATGGTGAACTTCACGTCTCCACGCAACGTGCGCGAACTGGGTCGCTCGAAGCCGTCCACATTCACGAAGGCGTTGGTATCGCGGTACAGGTCCACCAACTGGAAATCGCGGAAGTCGAGCGGATCGGGAAAGCCACTCCAACAGCCACCGAAAACATCCGGGTACAGAACCTGAAGGGCGAACGAGACCCAGCCTCCTGTCGAACCGCCGGTGGTGAAGCGGGCCCATGGTTGGCCGATGGCCCGG
>JBIKWS010000505.1:0-3875 GCA_044356195.1 Cyanophyceae cyanobacterium | reverse complement strand
TCACTCAACTCGGCAGACTGGGTCTCGTCGGTGAACCTCGGCGGAGCCAACGTCTCCGCCACCACTGAACGCATGGGCACCTCGGCCCAGGGTCTCGGAAACCCCGCGGCCCGCGTGCTCGGTCCGAAGCCGGCGGGCGCGAACTTCGGGTTGGTGAACCAATACGCCCAGTCGATCTCCATGGCCTCCTTCCTCCCGGCCATCGGCGACGAGTCAGGCGATGTCACCATCCTGCCCCCCGGCGGCCCCCAACTGCGGGCCATCGACGTGACCTTGCAGTCCACCGTTCCCACGCTGCCGATCTGGTATCGTACGCGCCCGGACGAAGACTGGAAGACCACCGTGGGCAGCGTGACGTTCACCCTCTTCCGTGATTCGACCGTCGAGTTCTACGGCAACCCAGCCGGTATTCCCCGGTCCCGCATCCATCGCGCCACCTACACCTTCCCCGAACCACCCGCCGAACAGGATTCCGACGGCGATGGCGTGCCCGACTTCGTCGAGTTGGCCAAGGGTCTGAACCCGAACGGTGGCAACGACAGCGACGGCGATGGCTATACCGACAAGCAGGAGCTCTTCGACGGCACCAATCCTTTGTCCAAGTTGAGCACGCCGGTCGGCAGGATGGAGGAGGGCACCAGCTTTGATCTCGTGGCCACGCCTCGCGCCCTCGACGGCGTGACCGGTAGCGAGACCTCGCTGCGCTTGGCGCAGGAAGTGGGTTTGTACGATCTCGCCGGAAGCCTGCTCGGCCGTCGATCCACGCTTGCGTTGGTGAGTCCGGTGGGATCGCCCGCGGTGGCCTTTCGTGATGCGCCGGCGAACCTGGAGCTCGGCTTGCTGGCGATGGGCACGGAATCGCACTTCCATATTGCCGGCGCAGGTCCGGATCCGGCAGTGGGTCGTGAGGTCCTCGCGCTGCTGCCGGTTCCGAAGGTGCGGGCGGCCGAGTATGTCTTCACCCCGGGGCCTGGCGATCTTCTGGGCCAGGCCAACGCCTGGATCACCGGTGCCAAGGCGGCCCTCGATGGTCTCGCGACGCAGCGCGTCTATTCACGCTTTGGGCCCCTTGAGACCCTTGGAGCCCTCCTGATCGAACGGAAGATCCATGAGATCTTCGTTGCCCGCGGCAAACCCGGTCTTGTCGACAGCAACGCCATCACGCTCTTCCCCCATCGCCCGGGCGATGTCCTGCGCACGCCGTTGACGACCTCCGAGGTGGAGTCGCTCCGCGAATTTGGCCCGGGTGAACTCCCTGCGTGGAACCTCGTGGCGATGCACCGGGCGGTTTCCAACTCGCTCCCGGACGCGGCGCACATTGCCCTGCGCAACCTCGCGAACGACATCTACCGGATCAGTTCGCTCAGCAACAACGCCGCCCCTGGCCGGTACCCGCTCCCGGTGGAGGCACTGCGCCAGTTCATCGCCACAGGCGTGCTGCACTCGAACTACGCCGCTGTGACCTCCATCACCCCGGCGGCCCGCACCGCTGCCAAGTCCTCGGTCGACCTAGTGCTTGCCGCCATCCGGCCGCGCCCGATCGTCACCGTGGATCTGGTGATCACCCCAGCAACCTTTGATGGCGAATGCACCGTGCTGGAGACGATCCCCGGCGGTTCGCCGCGCAACCTGTTCACCGCACCGGGTGTCCCGTTCAAGTTCCCGCAATCGTTTGAGATCGTCGACGGCGCGATGATCCGTGTCCGCGCCTTCAGCGACCTCGATGAAGACTGCGCCGGCACCGATCTCCAGGTGATCTCGGCCAGCCTGCTGTCAGTGCCGCCCGTGCCGCTGGCGGACGTTGACGGTGACATGCTGCCCGATGCCTGGGAGTGCGTCTTCCTCGCGGGCAACGGCGATCCCGATGGCGACCTCGATGGCGACGGGATTTCCAACCTTCAGGAATACCTGGATGGCACCGACCCCGGCGACAACGTCTACAAGGCGTTGGCCAAGGTCGACCTCAGCCCGCCGGTCCTCCAGATCAACCTCGTTGGCGATGGCGTCCAGCAGATCGGCTGGAACTTCCCGGCGGCCTACGCCAACCGGTTTGAGTTCGACCTGCTGGCCACCGATGCGCTCGGAGAGGGTTTCCGCGGCGTGGGTACACCGCCAACCCGCCTTCCCGGCGGTGACTTCGAGGTCAACCTGCCGATCTCGGACGAAGGCAGCCGCTTCTTCATCATCGTGCAACGGTTGCGGTGAGATCGGCGGCGCACAGGGTGGCGCCGTCCCGAAGCCGTTCCCATGGCGATGAGGACATCGCCTCCCCGCTTCAGGAGGGGATGTTTCGCGCCGTGGGCTCGATGTGCACGAGGACGTCGAGCACGGTGGGGAGTTGTGAGCGGACGGCGTCCTTCACCTGATGGGCGATCCGGTGCGAGCGCTCGACGGTGAAATCCGGATCGACGTGGACATGCATGTCGACCAGGAACCGGTTGCCCATGCGGCGGACGAAGGTCTTCTGGACCAGATCGACGCCCTCGACCCCGGCTGCTGTGGCACGGATGTGCTCCAGAACTTCCGCGGAGGGTTGCGTGTCCATGAGGTCCTCCAAGGCGGGGCGCATGATCCGCCACCCGTTCCATGCGATGAACACGGCGGCCACCGCAGCGGCGATGTCGTCGGCTCCTGCCCATGCCGGGCCACCCACGAGCGCGATGGCGATGCCGATGGCGGCGGCGAGGGAGGTGATGGCGTCGGCACGGTGATGCCACGCGTCGGAGGCGACGGCCTTGCTATCGGTAGCGCTGGATTCCTTCAGCACCCAGCGGAAGAGCGATTCCTTGATGAGCACCACGCCAAGGAGGACGGCGAGGGTGAAGGTTTCGGGGCCGCGTTGGGGTTGGAGGAATTCGCGGATCGAATGGAAGCCGATCCCCACTGCGGCCAACAGGAGCAGGATACCGATGGCGGCAGCCGCAACAGGCTCGGCCTTGCCGTGGCCGTAGGGATGTTCGTCATCGGCGGGTTTGGCAGCGAGGGTCACGCCTCGCCACACGATGAGCGCACCCAGGATGTCCGCGAAGGATTCCACGGCATCGGCGATGAGCGCGTCCGAGTGACCGTAGATGCCGGCAGCAAGCTTGCCGGAGCCAAGGAGGAGGTTGGCAACGAGACCGGTGAAGGTCGCACGGAGATTGCGTTGCAGTTCGGCGCCGGTCACGCGGAGGGGTCAGTCGCGGAGGACGTGGTTGGGGAGGTCGTCGCGGTCCACCCGGGACCTTGGGAAGTGGCGGGAGAGTTCGACCCCGGCGGCATCGACAGCAGCGAGGACGGCTTCGTGAAACCGGCCTTCGGTCCATGCGGGTTCCATCGCGGCACGGACGGTCTCCGTCAGCGCCGCTCCGACGCGGAAGGCGAGGGATTCGTCATCGGCGACGGCGAAGGCGCGATTGGCCGGCGCGAAGTACAGCAGGACGCCGTTCCGGAGCGGGGTCCGGGTCATTTCGAGGATCCCGAACTGGCGTCGGGCCTCGCGCTCCGGGTTCGAAGGTGACTGGCGGCTGATGAAGACCCGGATCTCGCCCGAGGTGCGCTCTTCCGCGGCGAGGATGGCGGCTGCGACCGCGAGGTCGTCGATGTTGTCAGAAGTGGGAGTCGACATGATCGACAATGCCGGAGGATGGACCCCGGGCCAGTTTGAAATCGGTCGTGCCAGTGGAACGAGTCCCTTGACGATCGCTCGTTGGGTGAGGAGGTGTTGGTTCTGCGCGGAGACTTCGCCTAGAACCGTGTGTCTGGGGTGTGGAGGTCGAGCTCCTGGATCCAGATGTTGCGGTAGCGGACGTCGTGACCCTCGGCCTGGAGTTTGAGTCCACCGGGGGTGTCGGTGATTCCCTTGCCGCCGTCATTACCGCCGTCGATGCCGGAAC
>JBIKWS010000506.1:0-3875 GCA_044356195.1 Cyanophyceae cyanobacterium | reverse complement strand
TGATGACGTTCATCAGGCCGCCGAACGTTTCAATGCCGAGCGAGAGCGGGGTGACGTCGAGCAGCAGGAGGTTGCGGAATCCGCCGGCGAGGATCTCGCCTTGGATGGCGGCTCCGAGCGCGACGGCTTCGTCGGGATTGACGCTGGTGTTGAGCTGCGGGCCCTTGGCCTTGTGGAAGTCGTCGCCGAGACGCAGGTCGCCGCGCGTCTCCTCGAACTCGGCGCACCCGAACCATTCGGAGACCTTGCGGCGTACGAGCGGCATGCGGGTCTGGCCGCCGACGAGGATGACCTGGTGGAGGGCGGAGGCTTCGAGCTTGGCGTCGGCGAGGGAGCGCAGGCAGTGCGCGCGGGTCCGCTCGATGATGTCGTGGGTGAGTTCCTCGAGCCGGGCGCGGGAGAGACGGGTGGAGAAGCTGAAGGCGGGCGTCAGGAAGGGGAGCGCGATCTCGGTTTCGGAGTCGCTGCTGAGCCGGATCTTCGCGTGTTCCGCCGCTTCGCGGACCCGCGACAGCATCGGGAGGATCGTGGGGTCCGAGGCCGTGGGCGAGAGGACCGGTCCGCCGGCTTGCTGGATCTCGCGGCAGAGATGATCGACAACGCGGCGGTCGAGGTCGTCGCCGCCCAGACGGGTGTCGCCGTGCGTGGACAGGACCTGGAAGACACCCTGGTTGAGTTCGAGGATGGAGAGGTCGAAGGTGCCGCCGCCGAGGTCGTAGACGGCGATCCGGGCCTTGTCGCGGAGTTTGTCCAGACCGTAGGCGAGAGCGGCTGCGGTGGGTTCGTTGACGATCCGTTCGACGGTCAGGCCAGCCAGTTCGCCGGCGCGGATGGTGGCGTTGCGCTGGGCGTCGTTGAAATAGGCCGGAACCGTGATGACCGCGCGTGAGATGGGTTCACCGAGGGAGAGTTCGGCGTCGGCCTTCAGCTTGCGGAGGATCTCGGCGGAGACTTCCTCCGGGGTCCAGGCGCGTCCATGGAGCTGGATTGTGACCGGGCCGCTGCCCGTGCCCTGCACCGGATAGGTCACCAGCATCTCTTCGCGGGCGATGTCGGAACCGCGGCGTCCCATGAAACGCTTCACGGAATAGACGGTCTCTGCGGGCTTGAGCAGGCGCACGCGGTTGGCGGGGTGCCCAATGACCGGCGTGGCGTCCGGGCCCGGGACATGGACAACCGACGGCGTCAACCGACGCCCTTCGGCATCGGCGATGACATAGGGGATCCCGGAGTCGACAATGGCGACCAGGGAGTTGGTGGTACCAAGGTCGATACCGACGATCCTGCTCATGAGACAGCGAACCTGTGGCAGGGGTGGGAAGGGGGCAAGTGAGGGGGGCTCCGGGAAGTTGCGGTTCTTTGGTGGAGGATTGCTGGGGGAAGTTGCCAGTTCCCAGTTTCCAGAAGCCAGTGCCCTGCGCGGCCCTCACGCGGCGGAGGGATGAAGAAGCGTGGGGTGGGGGGCACCCGTCGGGAGTTGCCGGGAGCCAGTTCCTGCCGTCGTGGATCTCTGTGCCTCTTTTTGCAATCGCGCGTCGCATATGCGACGCGCCATTGCAAAAGGGCTCGTGAAACCGATCCCTTCGGCCCCCGTTTGCATCCGGACGTCGCATATGCGACGTCCGGATGCAAAAGCCATCGTGGGAGCGAAAAGTCCCGGATGGGCGCGGGGGCACCCACCCGGGATGTGAGGGGAGTTGCGAGTCTTCTGAACCGGTGCTTACTCGCCAGCGTTCGCCGGGGCGATGCGGTAGAAGCGGTCCTCGGATTCATCCACCGGGAGGCGCAGCACGACGTCTTCGCCGTCGAGTTCTGGTTCCACTTCGACGGGGAACCAGTTCGAGTCGCCGAGTTCGAAGGCGGCTTCAACGATGCGGTCGGCGGCGTTCGCCGGCCATCGGAGTTCGATCCGGTCCTCGAACACCGCGAGACGGAGGGACGGCGCAACGGGTTCCGTGATGATCAGGTCCACGGATTCCGACGTGGTGGAACCAGCGCTGTCGGTGACCGCGGCGGTGATGCGGTGCGTGCCGGCGCGCAGGACGCCGGGTTCGAGCACCAGTTCCGTGCCTTCACCCAGGTCTCCCGCTCGATCGGACGTCCAGCGGATCGTCGTGAGTTCACCGTCTTCCGCATCGGCGGCTTCGGCGGTCAGCGCGATGCCGGCGTTGCGATCGATTGACGTGTTCGGCGTCGGCTGGAGCAGGACCACGGTCGGAGCCTGATTCGACGTCAGGATCGCCGCGGGCATGAGCACGCTGCGGGCGTTGAATCCATCGGACACCGTCACACGGACGCGGTGGGTGCCAGCCTTCGGGAGATGATCCGGGCGCAGGGTGAACTGCGACTCGGTCAGATCCATGGCGAGTGTGGACCAGGTGGCGCCCTCATCGGCGGAGGCTTCGACGCGGGCGCGGAGGCGATCCCCGTCGGCGTCCGATGCCTGCCAGGCGATGGGGATGCCCGTGTCGCCGATCGGCAGGGGGGCTTCACCGGTGGGAGAAAGCCAGCTGAGTTCCGGGGTGTTCGGCGAGATGGCGAGGCGTCCGATCAGGATGCCGGCGCGGTGGATCTCGATGCTCGCGGTGCCTTCGGTCCGGGGCACGGTCACGTAGAACTCGCGGTAGTACTTCGAATCCGAACCGACGGCATCGGCCGCGATGGCCGGTGCGTCGAAGGGTTGTTCGGTGAGGACGTTTCCGGAGGCGTCGACAAGCTGGAGGAAGAACTCGCCCTCGGACGCCTGTTCCCACGCTTCGTCCCGGACCGTGACAGGGTCGAGTTCAATCAAGCGCCCGTCGCCGTCGAGCATGCCGCTGATGCGGAGGACAGGGACGGGATCGCCGGCGGGTGCGGCGTTGCCGAGACCGCGCGGGCCAGCGGGGCGGCCGAAGCGGGATTCCACCGCGCCCATCATTCCCGTGTAGGAGAAGATGCCGGGCCAGGTCCAATCGGTTTTGAACTCACGTCCAAACGTCGTGCAATAGCTCATGATTTCGGCGGTGCTGAAAGGACTGACATAGCGGAGGCCGCCGCTGTCCCATCCATAAGCAAAGCGGAACTCACCGAGGCGCATGGGCCCGAGCACGGGTGCGAGCAGGTCGGAGCCGAGGGTGTCCATGGGATAGTCCGGAGCGATGATGTCGGCGATCTCATTGCACAGTCCCTTCTTCAGCTGCTGGCCCTGGAGGACCTGGATACCGAAGACGGAGTGGACGGCGTGGTGGCGTCCGAGCGCATGGCCGACCTCGTGGATGGGGAGATTGCGACGGACGTCGCCGAGCGCGGAAACATCCGCGAAGGAGGCGTTGCCGCCGCTGATGTCGCCGGCCCCGCGGAGGTTCGCGCCATCGACGACGCCGTGGTAGATGGCCTTGCTGCGTTCATCGAGGAGGTCATCGCGCTTGAGTCGGATCAGGGACCGCAGGAGCGCCGAGGACAGCTGCATGTTCTCGTCGTTGGCGGGGTCCGTGGGGTCGAGGGCTGGCCTCCAATCGAGGACGCGGCGGCCGGTGGCGACGCTGGGGAGCTTCGCGGTGGGCATGCCGGCGAGCACGCGGCTGCGCTGGGAGTTCGCGAGGGCTTCCGTGGCTGCCTTGCCCTTGGCTCCGAAGATCCAGTTCACGAGCACCCAGCGGATGGGAATCTCGGGCATGGCCTTGAACTTGATGTCGGTCTTGTTGTTCCGGACGGCGGTCTGGCCGGCCGCGGTCGACGTGATCAGTTGGCCTCCGGGCCATTCGAGCGTGATCGTGTTGGTGCCCTTGAGGGCGTCGGCTGGGAGCCGGAAGGGAATGCTCGTTTCCGTCATGTTGCGGCGTTGGGCGTAGTCCGGGCGCGCCGTCACGCCACCGCTTTCAGAACCATAGAGGCCG
>JBIKWS010000504.1:0-3896 GCA_044356195.1 Cyanophyceae cyanobacterium | reverse complement strand
AACATCGCGGATCTCGGCGGGACCAGCATCGCCTATGAAGCGTTGCAGCGGGCTTTGGTGCGGGATCCGTCGAAGCGGAAGACGCTGGATGGATTCACGCCCGAGCAACGCTTCTTCCTGAGCTTGTCCCAGCTCTGGCGGACGAACTTCCGCGAGGCCGAACTACTGCGGCGTCTGACGGTGGATCCGCACAGCCCGGGCATGTACCGCGCCGTGGGGCCACACGTGAACCTGGCGGAATTTTACCAGGCCTTTGGGATCCGCGAAGGAACGCCGATGTACCGGCCCATGGATCAACGGGCGCGGATCTGGTAGCAGGCCAGCCTTACTTGAGGGACCGCGTGGTCCGTTCCATCAGCCAGAACACGTCCGCGTTGTTCGGGGACTGGACATTCAGTGGGATCTCAACGCCCTTCTTGAGAACTGGGACGGTCCGCGGATCGACCCACTTCCGGATCTCCGAGTGACCGTCGGCGAAGGACAGTCCGCCGGCCCGGTTATGGTAGCCGGCGGGGTAATCCACGATCTTCCACTGCGTCGGTGCGGAGGGGTAGCCGGACATCCCGACGATCATCTCGCCGTCGTTGATGCTGTCCTCGCGCTCATCCATGAAGACCCAGGTCATGGACGGGCCGGGATCCTGGAAGTCGGAGAACTTCTTGTAGATGCGGAAGCCGTTGCCGAACGAGGCGACGTCGGTGGAGTCGATCCAACCGTTCATCGCCATGCTCCGGACGCGCGGGAGCTTGGCGCCCCTGACGGTGACGGTGCTGTTGTCGGCGGGGCACTTGAAGACCTTTGCGGACTGCCCGCAGTACTTCCAGAGGAGGCCTTTGGCGAGATCCCTCTGGATGTCCCAGTTGCTTGTGTTCCCGCCATTGAAGTCGAGGGAGCCGTGAACCCATTCATAGGGTCCGTAGGATTGGGGGAGTTTGTCCTGGTAGTCATCCACGTACAGCTTTCACGCGAGCATCAACTGGCGTGCGTTGCTGAGGCATTGAACGCCCTGGGCCTTGGTCTTTGCCTTTCCGAGGGCCGGCAGGAGCATCCCGGCGAGGATGGCGATGATCGCGATGACGACGAGCAGTTCGATCAGGGTGAAGCCGCGATGACTTTTGGCGGCTAGCTTCAGGGATTTCATTGGAGAAGCACTTTCGGCTCTCCTGGACCCTGCTGGGCGGCGGTCGCGGGATCAAGGTCGGCGCGGGCGTGGATCGGAACGTGACCGGATCGAAACCGGATTGCGCCGAATGAGCCCATTTCGTCTTCGGCAGCGATCGTTTCGTGCCTAGGCAGGCCATCCAATCCCTGACGGTTTTGCCCCGCGATCGGGGGGCCTACATGAGCCTGAACGGAGCCCTACGCCATTTCGACCGATTGGGTTGCGTGGCTGTAGCGGCAGCACTGGTGAGCCTTTGGCTCGTGCGAAGGGTGGAGGCGAGGGAGGACAGCAACACTCCGGCGGGCTGGGATCCCTCAACGCCGTCCTGTGGCGACGTTGTAGTCGGCCTGGGCCCTGAAGTATTCGGTGATGGCGTCGACTTCGAGGACGCGGGCTTCAAACGTTGCCAATTCGCGGATCTGCAAGGCAAGGAGGTCAGCGGCACCCCGGTCGAAGAGGACCTGTTCGGCCTCCTCGAGAAGTTGCGCCAGTTCGACGTTCGTGTGGGTCTGGGTGGATTGCTCGAAGGCCGCGGACCAGGCGGAGAAAGCGTCCCGAACTTCGGCTGCGATCCGATCGCGCGCAAAGCCCTCTTCGGTATCGAGACGCTCGATGGCGGCTTCGGCGGCGGCGAGGCGGCCTTCGGCTTCGCGGCGCTGGAGCGGGAGCTTGAACTCAACGCCGGCCTCGAACTCCGTCTCGGTCTTGTCCTTGTAGCGGTCGTTGCCGAAGTCCTGGCTCACGGCGGCCCCGATTTCGAGGCTCGGGAGCATGTTGTTCTTCGCCAGACGGCGATCGACATCGCTGCGCTCGCGTTGGAGTCGGATGCGACGGATCTCGGGGCGGGCCACGTAGGCCAGTTCGATGTCCTTGTCGACGGCCCCAGCGTCCGGTGCCTGGATTCCGGGAAAGGCGGGTGGAAGGCGGTCGCGACCAGGGAGGATCGGATTGCCCATGGTGTCGCGGAAGAAGAGGGAAAGGGCGATGGACGAGGCCTCGAAGCGTCGGCGTGCCTGAACCAGGTTGATCTGGCGGGAGACGATGAGCCGTTGGTTGTCAGTCAGGACGATGGGGCGAAGGAGTCCGCTCTGGACCTGATTGGTGAGTGCGTTTCCGCGGTCGTTGGCGACCCGGAGGAGTTGATCGGCGATATCGACGCGTCGGCCGGTTCCCAGCCAGGCCCAATAGGCAACGGAGGCGGCGCGGATGAAGTCGAGTTGCTGGCGGAGGATGAAGGGATCGGCCAGTTCCTTGTCGAGGCGGGCCTGGAGGATGTTGGCGCGTCTCCGGTCGATCGAGCCATCGCGGAGGAGGGGGATGCGCAGGCCGATGCGCGGTTCGCCGCCATCCTGCGTCCGGTTCTTGTCATAGTCCGGCAGGGTCCCGCGTGTGAGGCGATAGCCGCCGAACAGCGTGCTGCCCCAGATCCCGAGGAACTGTTCGAAGCCGGCATCGACGGTGCCGAACTGGTAGTAGCCAGACGGATTGCCGAAGGTCTTGGCGAAGATGTTGAAGTCAAAGGCCCCTTGGGCGCTGCGCAGGCGGCCATTGGCGATGTCCCGTTCGATCAGGGCCGCGAGGAGGGGCGGATACTGGTTGGTGACGGAGCGGAGGACGTCTTCGAGGTGGAGTGGGCCGAAGTATCCGGAGTTGGTCGAGGACGCCGGGGCATTGGTGGAGGCCGCGGGCAAAGGATCCGCCGCCTGACTGCGGACCAGGCTGAGGAGACCGGCCAGAAACAGGAGGGAAAGTGCCCGCAGGAACCGGGGTGGAAGGAAGGCGCGCATGGCGGGGATCATCGGCCGAGCCTGCCCTGGAATTTCTCGGGTTCGCCATCGGCGACGACGGGCGGGAAGCCGTTCAACTGACGCCAGATCTCGAACCACAGCGGCACGCGTTGCAAGAGGACCCAGCCATTGGCTCGGACGCCCTGACGCAACCACCGGTTGGCGGGCCAGCCTTGTTGGACGGGTTGGCCGTTCCGTTCGACGGAGTCCGGACGCTGGGCGATCAGGACGCGGAACTTGCCCTTGCCGTTGTCGGTGGGGTCGATGAGGAGAACCTCGCCGCCGAAGGTGCCCACGGCGACGGAGGGCCATCCGACGAACTGGACGGCGGGCCAGCCTTCGAACTGGAGCCGGACGGAGCTACCCTCGCGTGTGATCCGTCCCTGGGGATCGGTCTCCCGGGCGTGGACGAGGGGCATGTCGTTGCCGTCGAGCCAGAGTTCGACCATGCGGCTCTCGGTTTCCGGGATGATCGTGCACATCGGTGAACCGGCACGGAGGAAGGTGCCCTCGGTGGCCTGGACGCGGAAGACGATGCCATCCCGCGGGGCGATGACACGTTGCATGGAGGTCTGTTCGATCAGGATGTCGAGGCTCACGACGGCCTGGGAGGCCGTGGCGAGTTCCGAACGGGCGGATTCGCGGGCGGCCATGGACGAGTTGATGGAGGCCCGACCATCCGTCTCGGCGCGCTTGAGATCCGCATCTGCGCGGATGAATTCAGCGGCGGTGCGATCCCGCTCGAGGGTGGCGAGTTCGAACTCCCGTTGGGAGGCGAGGCCACGCTTGTCCTTGAAAAGCGATTCGATGCGGTCGAATTGGAGTTTGGCCGTCTGTGCGGCATAGCGCGAGGCGTCCAGCCGTGTCTGGGCTGCCTCGATGGACAAGCGGAGGGAACGCTCCTGCTCGGCAATCTGACGCCCGATGGCGTCGGCGCGTTCGGTCGC
>JBIKWS010000503.1:0-3899 GCA_044356195.1 Cyanophyceae cyanobacterium | reverse complement strand
TGAGGCCCCAACTGAGCCAGGACATCGGGGGCTTCCTTCCGCAAGGTTGCCCATTCGGCTTCCGGCAACCGGATCCGGATCTCATGCAGGACGGCAGGATCGAACCAGTCACCGCCCAGCAATCGAATCGACAGCAGCAGGAACCCCCCAACCAACCACCGTGACCACCCGCGTGGGGAACCGCCAAGGTTCACAGGCTCGATCCCGTGAGCCGGGCGTAGGCTTCGAGGTACTTGGCCTGTGTTCGTGCCACGACCTCGGGCGGGAGCGCCGGAGCCGGCGGCGTCTTGGACCACGTCAGGGTTTCCAGATAATCCCGGACGAATTGCTTGTCGTAGCTCGGCTGGCTCCGACCCGGAGCGTATTGGTCGGCCGGCCAGAACCGCGACGAATCGGGCGTCAGCACCTCATCGATGAGCACCAGTTTCCCCTCGTACAGCCCGAACTCAAACTTGGTATCGGCGATCAGGATGCCGCGAGTCCGTGCATAATCCCTCGCGAATCGGTACAACCGCAGGCTGAGATCGCGAGCCTGCTCTGCGATGCCTGAACCTGTCATGGCCGCGGCCTGTTCGAAGGGGATGTTCTCGTCATGGCCGGTTTCCGCCTTGGTCGCGGGGGTGAAGATCGGCTCGGGAAGTTCCTGCGATTCCTGCAAACCTGCCGGCAATGGAATGCCACAAACCGTGCCACGTTGGCGGTACTCCTTCCATCCGGACCCGGCGAGATACCCACGCACCACGCACTCGATGGGCAACGGCGACGCCTTGCAGACGATCATGCTGCGCTTCGCGAGTTGTGCCTCGAAAGGCTTGAGAACCTCCGGGAGCGGGTCGTTCGCCCGCGCCAACCGGTGGTTCGGCAGCCAACCCTCCGACCGGTCGAACCAGAAGTGCGAGATTTGCGTCAGGACCTCGCCCTTGCGGGGAATCCCGTTGGGCATGACGCAATCGAACGCGGAGATCCGGTCCGTGGCCACGAACAACAACCGGTCTCCCAGATCAAACACCTCTCGAACCTTGCCGGATTTCAACTTCCGGATTCCCGGCAGATCGAGAGACAACAACGGTGCTTCGGACATGCGTCGCGAACCATGCGTCGAAGGTCGTCAGGGCGAAAGCCGTTTTCCAATCACCCAATGTCCCTTGTGCCCGTTGTTGCCCACCATCGCCCAAGCCGGCAAACTCATCGCCACTTGTGATCGAAAGCGTCCCACCGCATCCCGACAGCATGCACCTCCAGTTCGCCCGAGGGTGGCTGGAACTCGGTGATGTGCAGGAGGCCGAGGCTGAGTTGCGGCAGATCCGATCCGAATTCCTCGATGGTGCGGAGGTCCTCGAAGTCCGTTTCCAGGTCCTCGCCCGGCGCCAGCGCTACGCCGAAGGGCTCGAACTCGCCCTTCGACAGATCGCTTTCTATCCAAACGATTTCCGCGGCTACATGAACCGCGGCAATGCCCTCTTCTGGCTCGACCGGTCCGTTGAGGCCATCGACTCCGTCATGCAGGTTCTGGCAGACCACCCCCGGGTCGCCGCCCTGCCCTACAACCTCGCCTGCTACTGGATGAAGCTCGGGAGCTCGGAGGAAGCGATCCGATGGCTCGATTCCGCCATCCAGATCGGCCAACGCAAGGGCGTCCTCCAGCACGCCCTCTCCGATCCCGACCTCCGACCGATCTGGGATTACATCCGGCGACTGGAAGCCGAGCGCGAGGAAAGCTGATCGGGAGGGCTACCGGCCCGCAGGCGCAGCGCCGCCCGCATTGACAGAACCCACCGGACTCCGGGGCACCAGACGAACCCCGACCACCTCCCAGTTCTTTCCGGAAATCCGACCGCTGGCGCGCAACACCAAGGGAATGTCCGCCATGCGTTGGACCGTGATATCCCCCGCCTGCACCCAACGCACCTCACCACCGGTCGCTTCCGGTACGATCCGCACTTTCTGGCGCAGCGTCTCGACCTCCAGATGCTCCGGCGCACCTCCCCAGGCCCGCCATCCGATGTGGACCGCATACGTCCCTGGCTTCACGTCATCGTACTCCCAACCCAACGCCGCTCCGGGTTCCGTCCACCCGGAAACCCGCTTGGCCCCGGCAACCTCGGAAAACCCCAACCCCATTCCCTGGAGTGCGGCCGTTCCGGATTCCAAAAGGTATTCCCCATCCGAACCCGGTCGGTTCCGCGGGCCTTCGGGTGCCGGCCGCAGCACAACACCCATCGCCCTGCCGAGCCGGATTCGGCCAGGTTCGCCGACGATCAACCGAATCGTCTGAGGCCCCGCTTGCGCGATACGCAACCGCCCGATGGTCTTGCTGCCAACGACGGCGGTGCTCGTGGTGAAATCCAACTGACCGGTCCGAACCCGACCTCCGACCTGCACTTCCACCGCTTCCGTCTGCTCCATCCACGAACTTCCCAGAACCTCGACGGTGTAATTCCCGGGCCGGGTTGACTCGAATTCCCATGTGTAGAGTTCCACCCCCAACCGTGAGACCGGGGCCGCCTTGGCGTCCTCCAACCGGAAGGTCCAGCGCCCGTCCGGGTATTGCCGGGTTGACCGCAACACCTCGAAGGACGCCTGCGCCGGGAATTCCCATCCTTCCACGTTGGCCACCCAGATGCGGGTCCGACGCCTTCCCGGGACGGCATTCCACGACTTCACGAAACGCTTGGGCTCTCCCTCAACAGTGGCAGCGAGCAGCGGCGGTCCGTTCCACTTCAGATCAATCTTTCCGCCCCATCCCGGACGAGGCAGGACGACATGAAAACGATCATTTTCATCGGGGGGCGGCACTGGAAGAGGGGCCAGTGCGCGACAGAGACCGGGCACGAGGAGGCCAAGGATCACCACCGCTCGCGCCAGCCATCGGCTGGAGTGCATGGGTCAGGATTTACCTTACAAACCCCACCCAAACTCAAGCTCCGAGGGGCCAATGGACACAATACTTACGCCTCGGAAGCCATGGACGGTTGCCCGGCACCCATCGATGGCCGCTGCACGTGCCTTACGATCCCAGCAAGGATTCGAACTCTTGAAGCGTGGACACCGTCAGGATCGCGCGCGCCAACTGGCGCAAGCGGGTTTCGTCCGCAATCGCCTCCACACGCCCACGGATCCGGTCGCTGCCAGAACCAAACTTTTCATTCAACTGATCCAGCAGAAGCTCCCGCCCCGCGACAAGACGCCCCTCGTTCCGCCCCTCGTTCCGCCCCTCGACACGCCCTTCGTCACGGCCTTCTTCCCAGACGATCCGCTCGTAGGTACTTCGACGTTTGGTCTGCATGCTTGCCTCCATATGCTTCACATCCTTCCGAAATTCTACCTCCTCCTCTTCCGGCAACGCCAGCAACCAGTGGACCAACCGCATCACTTCGCGGATCTCCGCATCGCCCATCCCGGATTCCAGCAGCGCCCTCACCAGCCCCAGCTTCCCGCTTCGACGAGCTTTCGGCTTCCTTGTTGTCCCCTGTGCCAGTCGATGGGCCTCGATGACCCGCGCCACCGGATTGCATGCGGCGATCCACGGCGTCAGGTCGAGCTCCGCCAACTTGCAGGTGGCGTACTGGAAGACAATCGACATGCCGGCGAGCGAGTAGGCGTAAGGTCCGGGATCCCATCGCGGATAGGGATCGGCCAGAATCGCAAGACTCACCGGCGGTTGGCCGAATCGATCGAGGATCCGGCACAGGTATCGAAACATCCTCGAGGGAAGTTCGTTGTCGCGCTGGGACTGTACCTCGACATGAATCAGGAGCAGTTCCGACGAACCGTCCTTGCGCTGCACCTTGATGAGCTTGTCGACCCGCTTCCGCCCCGTCGCCGAGCCGCGGACGATTTCCTGCAATTCGGTGTCCAGGAATTCAGGCGCAACTGACCAGTCGATCAGCGCGGCGAGC
>JBIKWS010000502.1:0-3902 GCA_044356195.1 Cyanophyceae cyanobacterium | reverse complement strand
CACGCTCTCGGTGGGCCTGTCTCTGGTCGCCGCACGCTTCTGGGGTGTGCCCGGTCTCCTGACGGTCGCCGCCGCGACCGCAACCCTCACCAGCGGCGCCTACGGTCTCTGGCGGACGCAGGGAACCTTCAGCGTCCGGTTGCGCGAAGTGCTCGGCTGGAGCTCGGTCAGCTTCCCGATCTGGATGCTGGGTCTGGGCGTGGGTTTCTTCCTCGCGCCGCTGCACGTCACACCCTGGTGGCTTGAGTTCGGACTCAAGTCGGCCGTCCTCGGTGGACTGTGCGGGATCGTCGGGTTCCGCTACGGCCTGGATCCGGGATTGAAGGACGAACTCGTGCGCAGACTTCCCGGTCCTGTCCAACGCGTCGCACGCGGGGTCCTGGGTGGCTGATTTTGAAGGCCGGGTGCCCCCACCCGGCGAGGCCCACGCGTGCTGTTTCCATTCACCCGTCACCAGTTCACGTTTGAAGCGAACCGCACGCTGGGGAGAGATTCGGCGGATGAGATCCCTCCTGCGGCTTCTGCTGCCCGGCGTCCTCGCTTTCAGTCCATTGGCGGCGGCGGTGCGCGTACCCTCGATTCTCGGGTCGCACATGGTCCTCCAGCAACGTGCGTCCGTTCCCGTATGGGGCTGGGCCAACGCCGCCGAGACGGTCGTGGTCACGACCAGCTGGTCCACGAACATCGTCCAGGCAACTGCTTCGAACGGGGGACGCTGGACGGTGAACATCCAGACGCCCGAGGCCGGCGGCCCACACTCCATCCGCATCAAGGCGGGCAACGAGATCGTCCTCGACGACGTCCTGGTCGGGGAGGTGTGGCTGTGCAGTGGTCAGAGCAACATGGAATGGTCCGGTGAACTCGGCGTCCGCCAGTCCCGCGAAGAGGCACCGGGTGCCACCAACAACCTCATCCGGTTGTTCCACGTGCCCAAGGCCACGGCCGAAGCACCCCAGGACCACGTCGACGGCCGCTGGGTCGTCTGCAACCCCGAGGACATGCAACGGTTCAGCGCCATTGGATACTTCTTCGGCAAACGGATCCACGAACGGCTCAACGCGCCCGTCGGCATGATCAACAGCAGCTGGGGCGGCACGCCCGCCGAAGTCTGGACCCCGCGCGAGGTGGTCGAGGCCGCGCCGGATCTCCGCGCTGCCGCCGCCGAGCTCAAACCGTATGCCTGGTGGCCACACCAACCCGGCCTCGCCTACAACGCCATGATCCATCCGCTCGTCCCCTTCCGGATCGCCGGCGTGCTCTGGTACCAAGGCGAAAGCAACGTGCCCACCCACGCGACCTACCGGAAGCTCTTCACCTACATGATCGATGCCTGGCGGGCTGCGTGGAAATCCGAGCTCCCCGTGTACTTCGTCCAGATCGCTCCCTACACCTACGGCGACGACCACATCCGCGGCGCACTCCTCCGCGAGGCGCAAACCCTGGCAGCGAACCACCCCCGCACCGGGATGGCCGTCATCAGCGACCTCGTGGACAACGTGAAGGACATCCATCCCCAGATGAAACGCGAGGTCGCCGAACGCCTCGCCGCGATGGCCCTCGCCGACACCTACGGGATCGCCGGCCCGCAATCGCGCAGCCCGTCCTATCGCGGTCATCGCATCGAGGGAAACACCGTGATCGTTGATCTCGATCCGATCCCTACCACGCTCGTCGCCCGCGGAGGTCCGCCCACGGAGTTCCAGATCGCCGGAGCCGACGGCAAGTTCGTCCCCGCCGAAGCGGTGATCGACGGAAAGACCGTCCGTATCTCCAGTGCATCGGTGGCCCAACCCACAGCCGTCCGATTCGGGTTCCGCAACGATTCCATCCCGAACCTGTTCACCGCGGAAGGACTGCCCGTGAACCTGTTCCGCACCGACCGCTGAACTGGCAGGAATGCGACGGGGAGACGACGTCCACTTCTCCATCCTCAAAGCCCCTCCCCCAAGGCGATGAGGACATCGCCACCCCGCTCACAGACGGGGAGGCGACGTCCCCGTCGCCGTCCTCAATGCCTCTCCCCAAGGCGATGAGGACATCGCTACTCCGATCCATGCACCCATTTCACGGATCCGGGCTTTCCACAGGCCGGGCGGACAGGCCAAGGTCAGGCGACGGTCGGCACATAGATCCCGCCCCCTCATGCGAACCAAGCGGCGAAGACGGCATTGGACGGTCCGCCTCCTGCGATGGACGGCGTTGATCTTCTACGTCGTGGGCGGGTTTGTGGCGCTGGTGATCCTGCTGGCGGCCTCGGTGGTCATCGCGATGGACAAGCACGCGGACAGCTGGGCCGCACTGGATGACCTCATCGGGTTCACCAGCCACCGTCCCTTCTGGATCGTCGTCCTCGCCGGTGGGGCACTCTTGACGCTGGCCGACATCGGCCGCCGGTGCATCGAGTGGTGCGTGAAGGACTGAGGGGGGAGTTCCCAGTTTCCAGATGCCAGTTCCCTGCGACGGGGTGTAGAGGTCATGAGTCGGGTCTGGAAGGAGTTCCCAGTCTGCAGATTTCAGAACTCTGGGAACTGGTTTCTGGGAACTGGGAACTCTTCTTGAAGCTCCTCCCACCAACTCCCCTCTTGAAACTTGGCTCCGAAACCTTGGACCTTCCCCCATCATGAAGCGCATCCTCCTGGGGCTCCTCAGTGCCCTCGCCCTCGCCTCCCTCGGCTTTGCCGCGGACGACGCCAAGCCGGCCGCCGAGAAGAAGACCGAAGCCGCCGGCTTCGCGGATCCCTCCAAACTCACCGAGAAGGCCCCCGAATCCTTCAAGGCCAAGTTCACCACCACGAAGGGCGCCTTCACCATCGAGGTGACGCGCTCGCAGTCTCCCAATGGCGCCGACCGTTTCTACAACCTCGTCAAGTCGGGCTATTTCCAGGACGTCTCCTTCTTCCGCGTGATTCCCGGGTTCATGGGCCAGTTCGGCATCCATGGCGACCCGAAGGTCTCTGCCGCATGGCGGACCGCCCGGATCCAGGATGACCCGGTCAAGTCGAGCAACAAGCGCGGCGCCATCTCCTTCGCTATGGCCGGTCCCAACACCCGCACCACCCAGCTCTTCATCAACCTCGTCGACAACACCAACCTCGACAGCATGGGCTTCTCCCCGTTCGGCAAGGTCGTCGAGGGCATGGAGATCGTCGACAAGATCAACGGCGAGTATGGCGAAGGCGCTCCCCGCGGACGCGGCCCCAACCAAGGTCTCATCCAGGAGAAGGGCAACGAGTACCTCAAGGCCTCCTTCCCCAACCTCGACTACATCAAGTCCGCCGTCATCGTTCCCTGATTCACCCCCCACGTCCCCGCATCGGTTCCCCATCATGAGCACTCCCACCAACGCCACCGACGAAGTGGCCATCATCACCACCAACCACGGCCAGATGGTCGTGGAATTCTGGTCTGACGTCGCCCCCGCCACCGTCGAGAACTTCAAGAAGCTCGCCCGTCAGGGATTCTACGACGGCACGGCATTCCATCGGGTCATCCGCGGCTTCATGATCCAGGGCGGCGACCCCCTTACCAAGGACGCCTCCAATGAGAGCCGCTGGGGCACGGGCGATCCCGGATACAAGATCAAGGCCGAGTTCAACGAACGGAAACATGTCCGCGGCGTCCTCTCCATGGCCCGCGCCCAGAATCCCGATTCCGCCGGGTGTCAGTTCTTTGTCTGCCACGGCGAAGCCGCCTTCCTTGACCGCCAGTACACCGCCTTCGGCAAGCTCTGCGGCGGCGACGACACCCTCGAGAAGATCGCCACCACCCCCTGCCGCGCCGCCGGCGAACGCTCCCCGAGCCGCCCCATCCAGCGCGTGAACGTCGAGAGCATCAAGATCGTGCCCCGGGCTTCGATCGCCTGAACCGTCGCAGGCAACCCTCCCCTTCAGGGCGGACTCACG